>NZ_CDLKIE010000327.1:0-5363 GCF_975902315.1 Kaarinaea lacus
GATATACAGTTGGTATCGTTCCCCTTGAAGGCATGATTGTTGTTAAAGATCCTGAGTTGCGCCGCGAGATAGTGCAGCAAGAAACGCTTATGGCTCACGCTTATGGCGTTTCAAGGGCAAGATTACTGTCTGCATCTAATGAAATTGTTGATTCAGACATGCGCTTATCAGCCCCGGCATTGCGAAAATTATCGTCAGGGCTATAAATTAGTAGAGAGGTGATAAATGAAATACGTAGTAATGACGCTGGTCTTTGAAAAAGATGTAGCGGATCTAAATGAAGAAGAAATAGCCGAGTACATCAGCGCCCTGAAGCACAATTACGTTTACTGGTCGCCGCAGGCTGATGCAGTCAAAATTGTACCGATGGACGCAGAGGAATTAGAGGTGGAAAATGCCAATATTTAAGCAACAACGATACCGACACAGCGTTAATGCCGTTGAGGATGCGCGGCGTGCTGGTTGTGAAGTTTACGAATGCCGCACCGATAATGGTCGGCGGCGAACCTTCTGGGTACACAGTCCTGATGGTAAAGAGCATTTGGGCATCAAAGAGGGTGAAGTCGGCCCAGCCACCAACATGCACATCGTCCTCACTTTCAGCAAGTGGGGCATTATCATGCTGGTGATGGGCGTGGTGTTAGGCGCGTTAGCACAATTGTTCGGTCTTGGCTAACGCTCCCGAATCTGGAAAACCATAGTCCTGTTCGCAGTGTGAGCAGGACTATTGTCTGTTTCAATCTCGCACATAATCCGGTAGTCATTGTCAACGGTGCCACCAGTCACCCAGGCTACAACAGACGTATTACCATCAGAAATTGCATACGTACTAACGGTTATGCCAGTTGCAGGTGAAAAGGTAGCTGTGCTAATCAGCACCCCAGACGATAGCCATTCGGACCAATCCCACTTGTAGTCTAGAGTTTCATCAGGATCTTTCGTTACCGTTTTCATGGATAGCCTCTTTTGCTTTCCGTCTTGCTTCCCTTACTGATGTCCAATACTTGTAGACACCCCCGGGTGGGAAACGCTTGCCTTCCAAGTCGTTGTTGATGTGGTCGCAAGCAATGTTGGTGTCAACTAGAAAGGGGAACTCCTTTTTTTGATACTCTGGCCAGCCAGCTTTCTCAAAGTATCCACCTTCCATGACTCGCTTACACCAATCCAAATCAGACGTACCAGATACGGTGTTGTAACCACCAGTTTCGGGATCGAACCACGCTTTCTTGGGTGTATTGAATATTCGCCTGAGCGTTGTTGATCCAACTTGGTATTCTTCACAATCTTCCCACATCGCTTTGAGTATTGACGTATGAATAAGCAGCATACCCGTTGGCACGCCATCGCACCAGACTCTATCGCCTATGTCGAAATCTTCATAGGCCAGCGTCCCCTACCCCGGTAGATCAATGGCTCACTAGGCATAGATCGGGTGAAGTAGAAGCCAGATACAACAGGAACCAGTTCCGTTTTCATGTATTCAGCAAAACGCAACATAGCATCTGGCTGGGGCAGCATATCATGTTCGTACAGCAGAACCCAGTCATAATCCTGTTCCATCGCCTTCATGACGATTAAGTTCTGTGCGTCATCCACTTGGTAGCCCAAAGGATACAAGCCTTGCACGCCAGTATACTGCCATAACTGCACCCAGCCCCAATTGGTCGGGAACACCAGACCATATCGGGCCTGAATCCACTCAACCCGCACCATGCCCGTTGTTGCTGTTCCAACGATCAGTTTGGGATTGACTACAGTATCGTCATTCTTTTCCAAATCAATAGTGTAGCCACTGCTGTTTGCATCTATTTTTTGCCAAGGTTTATCGCTCATTTGTATTCCACTCCTGCCAGTTTAATTAACACCAACTCCATATTACCCGCAGGGTGCGCGGTAAGTGCTTTGATGCGCCAGGGTTTTGGCTTGTAAATTGTCCACAATACTACACCGTAATCAGTGACACGCTCGGGACAAAAATAATCCCAGGTTGCCTCGTTGCAGGGATTACAATGTGTTGGATCTTGAATATATCCTTGGCTACTGCCATGAGGTGTGGCGATGGCAAATTGTCCACCAACTTTCATCACTCGCCACACTTCGTCCATAAATCGCAAGAAGCCGCCTTTATGCGGGTTGATATGCTCAACCAGATGGCTGGCCATTGCCGTTTTGACACATTCATCAGGCAAGGGCCAGGGATATTCCTCAACATCGTGAATAATATCCACGCCAGGAAGGTCACGAATATCCATCCCAATGAAGCCTTCTTGCTTCATCTCGCCGCAACCTATATCAAGAAATATGCCCTGGTTTTGCCTGATTAATTCATCAATATCCATTTATGCAAACGTCCACGTATAGGTGACGTTCACATTTTGGTTGGTATCGCAGGAACTTGACGAATAGGTGGAACCAGCCAAAAGAGATCCGCCGCTGCTGGTAGCAAAGCAGCCCACGTTACGAATATTTGATTGCCCAGACAGGAAATTGTCAGAACTCTCAAACGTTGCCGTAAACTGCATCGCTGTACTGCCATTAACAGCAGTGGAAACTGCTGCCCGACTATCCACTTCGCCCTGCAAGGTAGTGGCGTTGCTAGCAGGGATAGTTCCCGTACCAATGGCCAAGTGGGTTACTGCACTTGATCCAGCAATGCCGCCAAGCAACTGGCAAAGGTTCTCAAATCCCTCATTGGTTATCTGGTTTTCCAACCAACCAGAATCACCTGCGATACCGAATCCCCCAGGTTGTTCGATCTGCACGCGATAAAAACCACGCACCTTGATCCCATCGCCTACGGGTTCCGGTTTGGCGGCAATATAAGCCGCCAGCTCTTTATTGTGATCACTCATTTCTAAACCTCTTAAATTGTGTATACACGATCTTCAGATTCAATATCATATACCCTGTCATCAGAGACTACAGTGTACGTCCTGTCATCAGCGTATATATAGTATGTTCGATCTGCTGGTGTCGGCATAAATATGCTGATCAATACAGCCTCGCTTACAGAAATCGTTTCTGTAATATTTATTTCATAGGCAATGCCTTGAATGGCTACGGTTCTTCCCTCACCCACACTGACCGCATCGACAACAGATATTGCCAGACCCAACGGATCAACAGTAATTATATCAGATACGTCAACCGGCTCGGTAACAGATATGGCCAGTGCGTCAGGCAGCACAGCCAGTGCCGTTTCGCCAGTTGTTACCGGCTCTGTGACCGAAACAGTCAGATCATCCAATGCCACGCTGACTGTTTCACTAACGGTCACAGTCTCGGTAATACTAATTGTCAAGTTGGACGGCACGCCAACAGAAACATTTAGCGACTCGCCAACATCAACTGCTTCAGCAGCAGTGATGGCCAGATCGTCCAACGCGACATTAACAGATTCGCCTGTGGTAACAGCCTCGGTCACACTCACAGCCAACGGGTCAGGTAACGTGACAGTGACGCTTTCCGAAACAGTTACCGATTCGGTGATGTTGATGTATAACTCACCAGCAACAGGTACAATAACATTAACGGACTCACCAACGGAAACAGGCTCGGTGATGTCAATCGCCAGCGGGTCAGGCAACGTGACGGTGACATCTTCTGAAACATTAACAGGCTCGGTGATGCTTATTAGTGCTTCTAGCAAAGCATCGACGATCTCGCCTGTGGTTACAGATTCAGTGATATTGATAAAGCTTTCTAAAATAGCGTTGACCGACTCGCCTGTCGTGACGGCTTCGGTTATAGCTATGAAACTTTCTAAGATAGCGTTGACTGACTCGCCAACGGTTACTGGCTCGGTTGTGGAAATGGCCAGATCGTCTAGCGCAACCGATACGCTTTCGCCAGTTGTCACCGACTCGGTGATATTAACGTAAAGTTCACCGGCCACAGGAATGGTGACATTAACCGACTCGCCAACGGTTACAGATTCGGTGATGCTGATGGCCAGATCGTCAAGCTGTACGCTGACTGACTCGCCAGTCGTGACCGGCTCGGTGATGTCGATAGTTGTTTCCAGTTCTATACTAACCGACTCGCCGGTCGTAACCGATTCAGTAATGTCAGCAGTTAGGTTGTCTAGTGCGACACTGACCGATTCACCTGTAATTACAGGCTCGGTGATATTGATACTGAGCAGCCCACTGGTATCCGGCGCAAGACCAAAAAGAATGAACTGCGGGATGCCACTTGGCGTGCCAATACCGAGCGTAATTAGGTACGGATACCCATATAGTTTTGCGTCAACAGATTCGCCGGTCGTGACTGGCTCGGTAATATTGATGGACAGAGCATCAGGTAGTTCGGTTGCTACACTTTCACCAGCGTCAACCGGCTCAGTCACACCAACAGCCAGATCATCCAGGGCAGTAGTCGTTGACTCGCTGACATCAACTGGATCGGTTACGCCAATGGCCAGAGCGTCTAAAGCAACCGTGAGAGATTCACCAACATCAACCGGCTCGGTGATGTTAATGTCCAGATCAACCACACCAGTAGAAACGGATACATTAATCGACTCGCCGGTCGTGGACGGCTCGGTTACGCCAATAGCCAAGTCAGCTAAAGCAATGGTGGGAGATTCGCCAACCGTCACAGCCTCGGTAATGTTAATTTCCAAGGCAGATAAGGAAACTGTAACTGACTCCCCTGTCGTAACTGGCTCGGTGATGGCTATAAACGAATCCAGGCGCATTTGCACCGATTCGCCAGTGGTTACAGACTCGCTGATAGATGATGTGAGATTACCAAGCGCAACTGTAACCGATTCGCCTGTCGTAGCTGCCTCGGTAATGTCAACTTGTGGATCACCACCAGCAAAAGATAAGTTTTGTGTAAACTCAACCCACGGATTATAAGCTGTGGTTTCTGTGTCGTTTTCTGGTAAGTCTGAAACCGATATATCGCCTATCGCGACATCAGCGTCATGTGAGTTTTGTGGCGGTCCTGGGTCGCCGCCTGTACCTATTTCAATAACAATACGGTCATTTGCGCTGGCCACGACTTGTGTTGATGTGACAGAGTATGATCGGTTTGTCAGCGTTGCTTCTTCTAATTCAGTATCGTCACGTGATTCACAAATAGTGCCACGCACTGTCGATCCATCATTAGACAAAACACGAATTGACACGGATAAATATTGGTCGTGCTTGGCATTTTCCTCAGATGCCCGAATTTGTACCTTAACCGTTTGTGCGGTAATTGTTTGCGACTCAATGGGATCTGAAATCCACTGCCCATAAATATAGTCAGTGTCATTTGTGTCCGTGTTTCCGTCCAGAGAAATCGTTGTCATGGACGATGCCGCTTTCGTGGTACTGGTTGGATACCGCGCGAAACCGTCAGCTTCACCATCCCAC
>NZ_CDLKIE010000328.1:0-10022 GCF_975902315.1 Kaarinaea lacus
AATGGCAGTGGACGCAAGAATCGCCAACACGACCAGCGTCATAACAATTTCAACAATACTTAAACCACGTTCCTGAAATTTCATGGGTATCTCCGCACTCCGAACCTCTTTACAACGAACAGGGCGCAATGGGTAAAAGTTATTGTTGTTGTGATTTGTTGCATTGATTATTAAACAATAAAATCAACCTGTTCTGGCTCTGTATCGTCCAGAAATGTGATTGCTTTAACAGTCTGGAGAATTCTTAGTACCTTGCATAGAAGACGCCCGAACCTTAATGCTTATTACACTCAGGGCAGACCGCTTTTTAGTGATCCCCTCCGCGTGAAAACGCTTCGTCGGCATATTCTGAATTCAGGAATATTTAGACTAAAAATTTGATAAAGCCAAACTGGCGAGAACGATCACGATCTTGCAGCTAATTAACCCGATCATCTCCGTAAATTAATGAAGTGTGTCATCCACAGGGATCGCCAGGCTGAAGCCCCAGCCTCGAATGCTGCGCCAATTTTCTTTCGATGCAATCGCAAAAAAACCAGGGCTCAGCTGATGATTTCTGGCTACTACGCAAAGCCACTGATTTAGTCTTTTTATTGTCCGTAAAAACAGAGAGTTAAAAGATCAACAATTTTTATCTTTGCTGGCAGAAATAACGCAGCCTGCAACCGCTCATACAAGCCTGAAATACCGTCCATCACTTCACTGAAATCCCATTGGAATTCAGCGAGATAACATCTCATTTATCACTAAATATGCTCAAGCATCATGGTCATATTCCGATAAAGTGATAGAAGTCACATTTCACGAAAACCCTTAGGGAATGAGGAGGTTACATCAAATGGTAAGCCAGTTAACGCTCAAAACTTCCGTATTTATTCCACAACGACTACCACGCGTGTGTTATGCCGTTTTAATCACAGTTTTCAGGTCACTCGCCGCTGGAGTTTCAAGGGCATACGCCAACAGTAATTTTCAACTTGGCCCATTAGTTTTTTCGTTAGTTGTTAGTGGTCAGTTATTAGCAAGCACCTTCCTCACCCCTTTCGTTACAAATTTTTCAACAACGGTTTTTTTACCGTGCTTTTTCTGTTTCACAACGATCAGTCTTCCGTCCCGGCAATAAATTTTCAATAAGGCAGCGCAATGAAAACATACAGACAAGTTCCACAGAAAATTCATTCACACATAGCTTTTCAATCACCCGGTTTTAGCTTTTTCAAACTTACACACAAAGGAGATAACCACATGGATATTCAAAAATATTTTTTAGCTTTAATCGCACTCATCTTTTTCATTCCCGCAGTTGCGACAGCGCAACCAAAAATTACTGTCAACATGAAGGCCGAAAAAGAAGTCGTTGAGGTTATTAGCGGCAAAAAGGTTACTAAGCGAGTTGCAGCAAAATCTACTGACCCCGGTCAGAAATTGATTTTCACATTGCAATACAAAAACAACGGCAATGAAAAAGCGACCAACGTTAAAGTTGATAACCCAATACCGGATAACACGGTTTACATTGTCGGTAGTGGTATTGGTAAAAACAGCAAAATGCTGTTTTCCATAGACGGTGGCAAAACCTATAAACAACCCAGCCTGCTTACCTACGAAGAAACTTCAACCAACGGTAAAAAAGTAAAGAAACAGGCTTCGCCGGAACAGTATACCCATGTCAGGTGGGTTATTTCCGAAGTTCCTCCAGGCAAGGAAGGCACCGTTGGTTTCCAGGTCAGGACTAAGTAATGGGCCGGCAAAAATCGTCTCCTCACAAAAGCCTCGCTAGAGGCTTTCTGTGTTTTTAACACAACCAAAAGAATTCCCAGTTTTCAGATATCCGAGGTTTAAACAATGAAATTTACCCAGCAAGAAATTACAAAATTAAGAATGGACATCCCGCTGATCTTTGCCAGGGCTGGCCCAGACCCACCAGACAATGCACGCGCGAGGGCCCAATGTCGACTGGCCCAGGGCCCCCCGCCATAAGGAATTCCATGAACAACGTTAAATGAACAATGTTCAGTGAACATCGAAAGTAAACATTTTTAAGTAACAAACAACTCAATTAGAGGTTAAACATCATGAAAACATACAACACCAGGCCTCCGGGCTTTTTAAAACTGGCAGCATTAGCCTTCGCAGGCTTTATTGCTACCACGGTATTTGTGCAAGGTACTGCGTTTGCAACTACTGCGGCAAGTACCACGATTACCAATCAGGCAACTGTGAACTATGATGACTCTGCGGGCAATGCTCAGGGAGCCGTTAATGCGTCAGTTGATGTCACTGTGAACCTGGTAGAGGCAACTCCTACCTTGAGTGCACCCTCAGATGACTCAGTGTTCTCTGGTAGCTCTGTTGATTACACTTACACCATCATCTCAAATGCCAATGGTGTTGATACCTATAACCTGACATCAGCACAAGGCGCTACATTTGGTGTTATCAGCACAAACGTACGAGTGTTCCGTGATTCTGGGGATACCGTCGATATCACGTCGATTGATCTGGGTGCAACCAGTGTTGCGACTGCAGTGACTATTGCTGCAACAGGCACAACCGATGTTATTGTACCATCGGATAGCGCAGCAGACGGCAGCTTGAACGGTATCGTGGCAGGTGACACGGTTGTGGTTAATGGCGCAGCACACACCGTTGCGAGCATTACAGACAACCCCACCGGCACATCAATACTTGAACTTAACAATAACGGTGTTGCTAACGCAGTTACTGTAGGTATGCAAATCGGTCAGCAGGACACCTTCATTTTCCGTGTTTCTCCGACTACAACTCAGGATAGTAGCTGGGTTGAAAATGACGTCAATGCTCAGGATGACGCCACCGCACAGGCTGCAGATACTGATACCACGAGAACAACCGTAAACATTGCACCTAGCCTGACTGTCACCAAGTATGTACGAAACATTTCCAATGCTACAAACGGAGGTGGAAACTGCATTACTGTAAATACCGGACTGGGCGCAGGTAGCGTTGAGTACTGTGATGGCACCGCCAATGGCGAACCCGGTGACACACTGGAGTACGTCATTGAGATTGTTAACGGAGCAACAGCCGGAACAGCCACCGACGTGGTTATCAGCGATCCGGTTCCGCAATTTACCACCCAATCCGGAAACATCGCTCTTGATCCCGGTACTGGCACCTGGAGCAATGTTGCAACTACTGCAGACAACGGTGACTTTGCAGAAATCGTAGGCGGTATCGTTTACATCTACGCCGGCGATGGCACAGCCGCCAATGAAGGTGAAGATAACGGCGGTACGTCTGGCGATGGAAACGGCGAAGGAGGACGACTCGCCGGTGGCGACACTACTCGTGGCGCATTCCAGGTAACAATCGACAACTAATCGCAAAGAACGATTAGTTCATGATTGAGTGTTTGTTTAACAGCGCGCGGCGGCTGTTGGGCAAAGGACTTTGGTCCTTTGCCTGCGCCGTTGCGTGTTTGTTAAATAACATCGCGTTTAAGGCGAAGCCGTTGAGTAAACACTCACCGGCCATCGCCCTTAGTCATCTTAATAAGGAGCAGAAGATGATTAAGGGCGATGCTGCGCACGCCAGTATAAAATTTGCAGGTAAACTCTTCACTGCTTCCGTAATATTTATATCACTGACAGTCTTATCGGTTGCCAACGCAACCATCATCAACAACACCGCAACGATGACTTACAGCCTCGGTTCGGCTACTGCTTCCGTGAATGTCGACGCTAATATTCGAACAACGTCGTCTATTGAACTTTTTCAATATGCACCCGGCGTCACCGGCGCAAGCAATTTACCGGTAATGCCAACAGAATACTCTACCAGTGGCAACACAACTGGACCATTTTCACCGTCTGATCCAGCAACGGAATTCGATGGTACACCCGTTCCAACACCAGGCAACTACGACCTACAGCCCATCAGCGCCATCAAAAGTGGCGAACCAGTATTTGTTCGAATAGTGGACGCCGATCAGAACACTGATCCATCGGTTGCGGAAACTGTTATTGTTCAACTTACCACTTCATTAAGTGGCGACGCGGTAACTATCCGGTTAACGGAAACCGGACCAAATACCGGGGAGTTCGTTGGTTATGTTCAAACAACTCCTGGCGCAGTGGTAGCGAATGACGGCTATTTATCTGTGCAAACCAATGACACGATAACGGCGACTTATGTTGACGCCAGTGATGCATCTGATAGCGCCGACGGATCTGTTCTTGTTGACCCATACGGCATATTGTTTAGCACATCTGATGGCACGCCGCTGGATGGCGCCACAGTTACACTGGTGGATATTAGTACTGGACAACCCGCAACGGTATATGGTGACGATGGCATCAGCACGTACCCGGCGACAGTCACCAGTGGCGGTAGCACAACAGACTCCAGTGGTAATGTCTACAATTTTCCACCGGGCAACTACCGTTTCCCTTACGTCAGACCGGGTACCTACCAGTTTTACGTAATACCCCCCAACGGTTTTGTTGCACCTTCGACAGTGCCAACGGCGACGATACAGACACTGCCGGGCTCACCGTTTGCTATCGTGAATGGATCGCGCAGCGAAAACTTTGTTGTGAATCCCGGTCCTGCATTGCATATCGACATTCCACTCGACCCCGATAGTTCCGGACTGTTCGTCACAAAACAGGCCACTAAAGACAATGCAGCGATTGGCGAATTTGTACAATACAATCTCTCAGTCTCCAACGTATCTTCCGGTGGCCTGACCGGCGCGACGCTGACCGACATATTACCGCTGGGCTTCCGCCTGGAACCAGGCTCGATTCGAATCAATGGTGCAGTAGCGCCTGATCCGACTATTAGCAATGATGGTCGAACCTTAACGTTTAACATTGGCGCAATGGCGGCATCAAGCGTGACGAATATTAGCTATGTTGCAGCCATCGGTGCCGGTGTCAGCCTGGGTGATGCCATTAATACCGCAACGGCTATTGCTGACGGCGGCATTGTCTCCAACACTGCGCTCGCGAGTGTTCGTATCGAAGACGATATGATGGCAACGCGTAGCTTCATCATGGGCCGGGTAATGATGGGAAGCTGTAAAGCAGACCCACCTGAGGAAGGACTGGTCAGCCTGCAACTTCAAAGCAAGGCAGTCATGGATGAAGTCCACTACACGGCAAATCTAAATGTGGTTAAGGTCCCAGTTGAGGATCTTGCGGTCATCGTTGATCTTCCAGAGGTTCTGGAGTTCACACCCGGTAGTGCATTACTCGATGGCAAAACCATAGCAGATCCGGTGATTAATGCCGGCCACCTGCAATTCAATATTGGGAACTTATTGCCTGACCAGTCGCCCAAACTTTCATTTGTCACGCGATCACGCAGCGAAGTTTATGGTGAATTTACTACGCAAGCCAGTGCGCAATTTAATGTCAATAGAGGAGCCGCTAAATCAAAAGGTTCACTTAAATTTACGCCAGTGGCAAGTAACAGCTTCAAGGATTACCCCAGAAGTTACCGCACTCGCTTTGAAACATTATCCGCAGAGTTAATTGATAGCGATAAGGATAATCTGGCCGATCTCGCGCATATGCTGCGCGATCAGAAAGTCAGCCGCATCACCATTGTCGGACACGCCGATAAACGCAAGATACGCGGTAGCGCCCAATCCAGGTTTAAAAATAATGAAGAGTTGTCGCTGGCCAGGGCCAGGACCGTAGCAACTTACGTCAAAGATTTATTCAATTTAACGGATCAGCAGGTCATCACTTCGGGATTGGGTATTAGCCGTCCGGTTTATTACAGCGAAAAATTACAGGGCAACCTGCTTAGCAAGGAGGACCAACTCTCACTCAATCGTCGTGTAGAAGTTTACATAGAACTTGAAGATCAGCTGGCAGACACGCGGTTCATTGTTTCAAGGGGAGATAGTGGAACGAAACGTGTCACCACGATGGGACCGGCGGGCGAACTTTCCGCACCAGATCTTGGATTAACGTCAAAAGGCGTCAAGGGTATTCGGCTCTTTTTGGAAGATGGCCGGTTTGTCGATACCGATGAGCAAGGACTTTATCATTTCGAAGGCGTACGCCCCGGGACGCATGTCGTTCAGGTAGACGAAGATAGCTTACCGGATCACCTGGAAATCTACCAGTGTGAAGACAACACGCGATTTGCCGGAACTCCACATTCGCAATTTGTTGATATTCAGGCTGGCGGGCTATGGCGAGCGGATTTTCATATTCGAGAGAAATCTGATTTATCATCCCACGGCAAAGTAAGCATGCAGGTTACCAGCAAACTGGAAGGCAACAGGATTTTGTACCGCATTAACATGGCCGGCACTTCCATACGCTTTAAAGATCGCAGTTTGTTAGTAAAACTGCCCCGTGGTTTACACTATGTTGACAGGAGTGCGAAGCTGGCTGGCGAGACAGTTAACAGCCCCTGGACCGAAAATGAGTATTTGGTATTTAACCTGGGTGACAAAAAAGAAAATTCCTGGAAATCTACTTTGACGTTTGCCGCTGATGTCAAATTGCGGACGGAAGGAGAATACAAAACCAGTGCCAAGCTGCGCTTCCAGACTACCGATGGAAAAACCCAGTATTCCTCACAGGCAACTAATTCGATCCTCTACCAGGCCAGGGTTAAGGAGCGTCAGATTTTTGAAGCCAGTTATAATTCCAAAGTAGTGACATTATCTGAATCAGATCGCAGGGATCTGGACGGTGTAATCGATTTTCTACTGGATAAACGGATTCGTAAAATCAGGGTAATCGGCTACACGGATAACCAGCCAGTTCCGGAACACTTAAGCAAGCTGTATCCCAACAACAAGGCATTATCACTGGATCGAGCTACCAAAGTTGCATCTTATATGGCGAGAAAACTGGGATTGTATGCGAGGCAAATTGAAGTCCTGGGTAAAGGTGCTGACAATCCACGTGAAGCTAATGAAACTGAATCAGGCCGACAGGCCAATCGGCGTACTGAAGTGTATGTGAGCTATGGTGACCATAGCGGTAAGAAGGAAGCCGTGGTAAGTGAACGCGATAGCGGCGTACAGAGTTCAATTATCGATTCTAATAACCAGGCTGGTGGCCATACAGAAACACAACAGGTTGCAGATGTCGACACTGAAAACAAGCCAGTTGATGGTGTTCTATCAATCACTGACGGCCAGCGCATCAGCGATCGCATTCAATCCGTGCGCATTAGAATGGATTCCAGGTTAATTCCGGTTCTAAAAATTGACGGTGTCGAAATACCGAAAAAACGTATTGGCCTCAAGGCACCTGAAAAAGATACCGGACGAACAATCTACAGCTATATTGGTGTTGATCTGGGCGCTGACCCGGGTAAACATACGATTTCCCTGCGCGGCATGGGACCATTTGGTAACGCCAGGTTCAAACAGGATATTACCTATACGAGAACGGGTGAAATACTCAGCGCACGTATATTGTCCAGTGATGGCAATATTGCTGATGGTAAAACCCCGGTCAGGATAAAAGTTCAACTATTTGATAAAGACGGGCAGCCTGTCAGAAGTGAGGCGGCGTTTAATTTCATAGATGGCAATCTTCGTCCCTATGAAGACAGAAACAGACTACCTGAATTGCGTAAGAGTAAAGAAACTGTACTGATTGACCGGGAAGGTTATGTGAAATTTGACCCGGTAACACAAAGCGGACTGTATCACGCTGTATTGTCCTACAACCAGTTTACCTTTGAAGTCAGAACCTATGTAACACCAAAATATCGCGACTGGATTATGGTTGGCCTGGCGGAAGGTACGGCAGGCTACAATAACGTATCCGGCAATATGGAAAACCTGGATGCAGCGGATATTAATGATGAATACTTCGGCGATGGTCGTTTGGCTTTCTACGCAAAAGGAAAAGTCAGAGGCAAATACCTGCTGACAATGGCCTATGATTCCGAGAAAGAAGAAGCCGCGACTCCCGGAAACGGATTGTTTGGCACCATCGATCCTGACAAATATTACACTTTGTACGGCGACAAGACCCAGGTTTACTACGACGCTGCGAGCACAGAAAAGCTCTATGTAAAACTTGAGAGTGACGAATTTTACGCAATGTTTGGTGACTACAACACAGCACTCACTGTCACCGAACTATCCCGATACAGTCGTAGCCTTACCGGTTTAAAAACCGAGTACAAGAGCAACCACGTTGACCTGGTTGCATTTGCCGCGGAAACCGATCATGGCTTTGTCAAAGACGAATTACGCGGCGATGGTACCAGTGGCCTGTATTACCTCTCCAACAAAAATATTATTATTAACAGCGAGAAAATCCGCATTGATGTCCGAGATCGATTTAGAAGCGAAGTTATTATTGATAGCAAACAGCTAACACGATATATCGACTACACGTTTGATCCGGTTGATGGCACCGTCTATTTTCGTGAGCCTGTTTTTAGTCGCGATGAAAACTTCAATCCGGTATACATCGTGGTTGACTATGAAGCAGAAGGTAATGTCGGCAATAAAATAGCCGCGGGTGGCCGCCTTGCAGTAAGACCTTCCGTTAAAGGGCCAGAAATTGGTGCGACAATCATTCAGGATGATACCTTGGGCGCGGAAGGCGAATTATACGGCGCGGACGTGAAATACAAATTAACGCAAAATACCAATATCCGGGCGGAACTTGCCACAAGCACTAAGACGACCTCAGGAAATGAGCAGAGTGGCAACGCAGGATTGGTTGAATTAACCCACCGCAATCCATCCCTTGAAAGCAATATTTACTTCAGGCAACAGGATCCTGAATTTGGACTGGGACAACAAATGGGTAGTGAAACGGGTACCCGTAAGTATGGCGCAGATGTCAGATCGAAAATTCGCGACAATGTTTCGCTGGATGCTGAATACCTCCACCAGGATAATCTAAATACCGGCGCTAAACGTGATGTTTTGAGCACGGGTGTCGAAGTAAAATCCAGTCAATATTCGGTAGCCGGGGGCCTGTTGTTCGCACGTGATGCATTCACCGATGGCAGTCTGTTTGAGTCCAAACAGTTAACTGGTTCCGCAAAGCGTGAATTCCTCGATGGTCGAGCGAATGCTTTTGCCGCAGTTGATGTCGGCATAGAAAACGAAAATGCTGACTATGCCAATAGACTGTTGCTCGGCGCTGACTATTCAATTACTGATAATGCCCAGCTTTTTGCACAACAGGAATTTGCAGACAGTGATACTCTGGATGCGCAAATGACTCGGGTAGGTATCAAGTCTTCGCCATGGCGCAATGCGAGTATTTACAGCAGTGTTGAAAACGCAAGCAGCGAATACGGACCGCGAACATTCGCCAATATGGGGCTCACCCAGGGAATCGATCTGAATAAAAACTGGCGCCTGGATTTTGGACTGGAACGCACCCAGACTATTCGAGATCCTGCAGCACCACCATTTAACGTCAATGTGCCTCCAGCGTCGGGAACTTACAATAATAACGACTTTACGGCAGTATCCGCCGGCGCGACATATAAAGACGCGCTATGGTCAATGACAGGTCGCGCCGATGTCAGGGTGGGCGACCTTGAAGACAAACTGGCTATACTGTTTGGTGTTTACCATGAACCTGTACCCGGGTTCGGCCTTTCTACCGCGTTGCGTCACTTTGATACTGATCGATCCAATGGCACCCGTAATACCCAGAGCTCGCTAGAGTTTTCACTGGCGCGCAGACCAGTAACCAGTCAATGGATATTCCTGGACAAGGTGAGATTTATACACGAAAAAGAAACAGGCACTACTGACAGTGTTACTACGAAAAAGCTTATTAATAACTTCAACGCAAACTATCTGCATAACCGAAGCAACCAGCTTGCGTTTAACCATGGTATTAAATACGTTAAAGATAACTTTGAAAGCGGATCATATTCTGGAATTACACAGATATTTGGCACGGAATACCGCCATGACTTTAATCGCAAATGGGATGCAGCAATACAGGCCGCGCTGTTAGTAACAGACGTGGGTAACAGTGAACGTTATTCTTACGGCGTATCTGTTGGCCACAGTTTTG
>NZ_CDLKIE010000329.1:0-12623 GCF_975902315.1 Kaarinaea lacus
AATGCAGGCGCTAAATTTTGATCCTGATACCCTGGAAATTTTACTGGTGCAATTTGCCATCCTGTATCGCGGTGAGGAACGCATTCAAATGTCCACGCGTTCAGGCCAGTTTGTAACCTTGCGCGAATTACGAGAGGAAGTCGGTGCGGATGCTGCACGCTTCTTTTATGTGATGCGCAAGTGTGAACAGCACATGGATTTCGATCTGGAGCTGGCGAAATCACAAAGCAATGATAACCCTGTTTATTACATTCAGTATGCCCATGCGCGCGTCTGCAGTGTATTGAAGCAGCTTAACGAGAAGTCATTAAGCTACGATCAAGGGCAAGGGTTGGCTAATTTGTCGTTGTTAACTGAGCAACACGAACTTGAACTTATTACCAGTTTATCAAAATATCCCGAAATCATAGCGTCGGGTGCACGTAATCATGAGCCACATCAAATCGCCCATTATTTACGCGATCTGGCGAATGAGTTTCATACCTATTACAATGCACATCAGTTTATTGTAGAAAACGATGCGTTGCGTAATGCGCGCCTGGTTTTAATATTGGCTACTCGGCAAGTAATTGCCAACGGGTTAACTATACTTGGAGTATCTGCACCGGAATCCATGTAAAGGGAATGGCAGCACATGGCACGTGATTACAAACATGCGGAAGTTTTTAGTCCTGGCACAAAACCATTACCATTCTGGATATGGATATTTGCTGCTGTGGCAATCAGTGGATTCGTAGGGCTGATTTATTACCTTGACCAGTATGAGCGGGCAAAAACCATCGCCCGGCATGTTGATTCTGGGGAAGTAAAAACGACAAAACAGAAAGAAGCACAGGCAAAACCAGCTGATGAGTCTAAATCCCGTTTTGATTTTTACAAGTTATTACCCAAATTAAGCGTAGACGTCCCCCGATCTGAAACTGCTGATCGCCAGCCTGACACTGCCGATGACCATAAGAACGATCCAGCACCGGCTTTCAGCTATATATTACAGGCAGGCTCATTTAAGGAGTTTCACGAAGCTGATCGCCTGAAAGCAAACCTGGCCCTGATGGGTATCCAGGCCAATATTGAAAAAGTGACATTAAACCAGTCTGAAGTCTGGCATCGAGTACGCATTGGTCCACTTAGCAGCGAAAGGGAAATGAATAAAATTCGTAACCAGCTACGGAGCAAAAATATCGAGCCAATTATGCTGAAAGTGAAGACTTAGTCACAAATCGGCACGATTATCCTCAACAATTCTGAGATATGCCACACTATAGGTGCATTTTCCTTTTAAATACAATAAGTTAAAAGTCAAGTTTGCAGTTTTCCGTCAACCCGGAAATAGCACCCACCGACATCGACACGCTGTTTGGCAACCCATTAATTCCATGGGCCCTGGGGAATGTGAATACCTTCACAACTCTCGTAAATACAAGCCACTAGACTTCACAGAATAGTACTCCCCTCATCAAGAACCTACGCATTTTGCCCGTTAAGAAAGTCGGATGGCATAGACCGAGGTAACTCAATCAGAACTGTTGGAGACGTTTCTGGGGAAGAAAAATGACTGCAGCCAAGCAATTACTCGATGACAAATTTCTGAAAAACTTTGCGCCCCTGGGTGACCTTGACGCAGAGCGATTCAATAAAATTGCCCGTCACTGCACAGTGGAGCAGTATGATGCAGGAACGAAACTGTTTCAAATTGGTGACCGGGATAACCGAACGCTTTACCTGATGTCAGGTCAGGTAACGTTAACCTTTCGCAGCGGCACCCAGCGCATTATTACTGCAGAAACCAACCAGGCACGCAACGCCCTGGTTCCCGAACAACCCCGTCAGGCCAGTGCCACCGCAAAAACGGCCGTTAGCCTGCTGGTCATTGATTCAGACATTCTTGATCAAGTCATGCATTGGAGTGATAGCTCCGGTTATGAAATCGCTGAGCTGGAAGCTAATGAACAAAATGACTGGATGACGATGTTTTTACAGTCTAAAGCATTTCTGAAACTTCGAGCGCAGAATATTCAGGCACTCATGATGCGCCTGGAAGAAATCCCCGTCAAAGCCGGTCACGTCATCGTTAAGCAGGGTGATGATGATGGTTATTATTATATTGTCAAACGTGGCAAATGCCGTGTAACACGTAAACCTACACCCAACTCACCTGAAATCGAAGTGGCTGTTCTCTCGGTTGGCGCTGGTTTTGGCGAAGAAGCTTTAATAATGCACGATGCGCGTGGCGCAACCGTAACCATGGTTGAAAGCGGCCAACTGATGCGGTTATCACGCTCGGATTTTACTCGCCTCCTGGCTGAACCACTGGTACAAATCGTTAACTACAAAGATGTAGTGAAAAATCCAAAAACTGTTTTCCTGGATGTTCGCACCTATGAAGAGTATGTCAGTGATGGCATCCGAAACAGTGAGAATTCACCGCTCCCTGAACTTCGTGCGAAGATTGATATATTTGACAGCCATAAGCAGTATGTCATTGTCAGTAACGATGGTGGTCGCGCTTCTGCAGCGGCGTTTCTGTTGTGCCAGCAAGGACTGGACGCGGTAGTACTTGAGCGGGGACTGCTAGGATTACCGGATGACGTATTACGCGGCAACGGAAATGTCGATGACCTGAACAACATACCAACCGTTGACAATGTTGTCAGTTTTAACAAATCTTCCGAGCCAGAAGTTGAAGACGAATTGGCAGATAAATTTAATGTCTTTGATGAATACGATGAGTTGGAAGAGCTGGAGCAAACTGATCAAGCGCAAGTCACACCAGCAGCGGAAAACGAACCGTTAACTGACGAAGAGTTCATGAGTGACCCCCGGGTTAACGCCATATTTACCCAGGCCAAGGAACGTTTGACGCAGGAAGCGCGAAAGTCAAAGGCAGCAGATCAGGCCCGTACTCAAGCAGAAAAGGAATTAGCACGTTTGAGATCGGAAGCGGAAGAGGTTCGAATTGCCGCAGAAAAAGCACGCAAGGAAGCAGAGTTAGCCGTCAAGCAATCGGCAAAGGCTGCCAGGCTGGATGCCAGTAAAGAAGCGGCACGCTTACGGGAAAAAGAGCTGGCCTGCAAGCAGGCCGAGGTTGAAGAAGCCATACGACAGGCAGAAGAAGAAGCACAGCGTGCTCACTATGCTGAAGTCGCTTATCGCGAAGCACAGGAAGAAAATGCTCGATTAAAAACCGAAATGCAGGAAGCGCTCGAGCATACCAAAGAAGAGGCACGCAAATCGAGCGAGGCATTTAAAATCTTTGCTGAGCAGGAAGCCAGGCGCTATCGTGATGCGGCAAAAAAACGTGCCCACGATGAAAAGAGGAGAATTCGTGAGGCCGACAAGGCTCGTCGTAAAGCAGAAGCTGAAATCAAAAAACTGAAATATGATGCACAAACAACACGTCGTAAGCTGGAAGAACAGGCAAAACTAGCCGTCGATGCGGCACGGACCGAAGCGCAACAGCAAGCCGCTCGTTTACATGCAGAGGAATTGGCAACACAGCAAGCACAACAGGAAGAGTTGATTCGCAATGCAACGCTTGTGGCTGAACGTGCTGAGAAGGCTGAGAAAGCGCGCCGAAAGGCAGAGTCTGAAATAGAAAAAATGCGTCTGGATGTTGAAATTGCTCGTACTCAATCGGCAGAGCAGGCGCGTATAGCAGCTGACCAGGCTCGAAGCGAAGCGGAACAGGAAGCAGCTCGACAAAAGGCACAGGTGCTGGCGGAAAAACAACTGGAAATTGAAGAAGCGGTTCGCCGTGCAGAAGAAGAGTCTTCTCGTGCACGTGCAGCTGAAGAAGCACGGCGTTTGGCGGATGAAGAGATTGCGCGAATCAGACAGGAAGCTGCCAGCGAAAAAGCGCGGGTTGAAGAGCAGGCCTTGCGTATAGCCGAACAGGCGCGTGAAATTGCTGAACGCAAAGCAGAAGAACAGCGCAAACAGGAGCTTGCTGCCAAGCAAGTGGAAATCGACTCGGTAGAACAAAAAGCACGTGAGGAAGCAGAACGTGCACAAGTTGCCGAAGAAGCGCGCTTAAAGGCTGAGGCCGAAATTGAACGCTTGAAACTTGAAGCAGAGCAAACGCAACAGGAATTGCAAAAACAGCTGACTGCGGATATATCGCGATCTACAACAGAGCATGAAGTCGCTCGTGCCCGCGCGGAAGAGCTGGTTAACAAGCAATCTGAGATTGATGAAATTGCTCGTGTGGCAGAAGAAGCATCATTGCGTGCCATGGCTGCTGAAGAGGCGCGCTATAATTCAGAGCAGGAAATAGAACGGTTAAAGGCAGAGATTGAACAAGCACGCGAGGCACAGGAAAATGCCAACAATGCGGTAAACGAATCTTTGCATCTCGACGAAGCGGAACTCGCTCGAAAGCAAGCTGAAATTCTGGCCATTGGTAAAACAATTGAAGAAGAAGCCAGGCGCGTAAAAGCCGCGGAAGATGCACAGTTACAAGCGCAGGAAGAAATTAATCGTTTGCGTAAGGAAGTAGAGTTTTTGACGAAGCAGGCGCAGGAGCAACTTAACGCGGATGTCCAGCGGGCAGCAATCGAAAATGAAGCTGTTCGCGAGCAGGCAAGGGAGCTGGAGCAAAAGCAGAAACAGATAGAAACCGCTATTCTGGCAGCCCAGCAGCAAGCACAACGTGCTCAAGATGCTATTGAGGCACGCATTCAGGCGGAAGAAGAAGTTAAGCAGTTAAAAGCGCAGACGGATGAAGCGCAGGAAATGTTGCGTCGATCAGAGCAGCAAAGCCGCAAAAAGATTCAACGTGAAATAGAGCAGGCTCGGGCAGAAGAGGCTGCACGTCGTCAGGCTGAAGTTGAGGAAGCGGCCCGCAACGCGCGTGAGGAAGCCAGGCGCGCAGAAATTGCGGAAAAAGCCCGTTTGGAAGCAGAGCGCGAAATTGAGCGTTTAAAAGCGGCGGCCGAAGTGCAGCGCATCAAGGCGGAAAAAGCGATTAAGGAATCAATAAAGACTGCGCATCAAACGGCCGATAATAAAGACGTTGTAAATCGTAATAATGGTACGTCCAGAAGAGTCCTTAATAAACAGGAGGTTAATGATCCTGTTGGCATAGCCACGGACTTTTTTGCCAATGAGCCTCAAACTGATCTGGAGGCTCAAGACGACATGAATCTGTTGTTCACCGACATTGACGTTGGGGAGCAACCCAAGGGCGCCAGTGACCGAATTAAAGCAATGAAAAACGAACCAAAAAAACAGGACGAAGCTAAAACCGAAGAAGAAGCGCCAGCAAGCAGCTGGGTTTCAGATCAGGTGATGTGGGAAGCTGCACTCGGTATTCGCCAGGATGATAAAGTGCAGCAACTCATTGCGCCGAATTCCGACAATGATAAAGAACAGTTTTTTAGGCGTGAAGTCCAGAACGATGAAGAACGTAAAGCAGATCGTCCGTTGTTCGAAGGCAGGGAAGTTAACTATCGAAAGATGAAACAACCTGCCTCCATTCCGGTAAACAGAAGGAGACGGTTAACCTCCCTGATACAGAAAGGTAAAATCCTTTTATGGTTAAGCCCGCTGCTCCTGGCAGTCGGTTACTACTTTACCTTAAGCGAGCAACAACGAATTGGCCTACAGTTGACAATTGCTGAAACTGTATCCGGTAAATCAGTTAATGACCGCTCTGGTGTTGGTAAAGATATTGCCAAAGACGCACAGGCGCTCATTGAGGAAACTGAGGCACGTATCAGTGCAAAGAAAGATGGCGGTAAAGCGAAAAAGAAATCGGATCCCGTAAAACAAAAATCAAAACCGGCAGCAAATAAAACTGCTGTAAAAGCAACACCGAAAAAACAACCGGTAACTGTTAAGCCCAAGACGTTCTCGGGGCGTGATATTCCTTTTGAGGAAACGGCAACACCGGTGACTGCTATTCAGGCACCTCTTCCGCAGGCAACTGTCGAAACCCGGGCAGTACCACAAGATAGCCGGACGGTATTACCACCTATACCTGATGCAACAGCTGCAAGTGCAATGACGGCTGAGCCTGACACGGCTGGTTTGCAGCAAGGTGATGCACGAACTGCAACAGAAGTTACAACACGATCACGAAACACTTCCTCCGTGACGGTTGTTCCAACCGTGCCAACGGATACACTTCCGCAGGGAGTGGTTATTGAGAAGGTCCCAGATAATGTGGATGTTAATGCCGAGCAAAATACAGCAACATTTCACAAAACAGAGGATGGAAACCTCGAAACTATAATTTCGCAATAATTTTTTCGATAAGATTAGTGATTCGCCGCGCCTGTGCAAAGGTGCGGCGTATTTATTTGTAACATACAGATTTAGGCTGTATACAGGAATGTTACTTATCTATATCGGCATCTACCACTTCAAAGCTGGTTATTTTTAAAGGTCTGTCATCCCCATCATAAACAGTAACAGACCAAATGCCCTTCCACTCTGGTTTAATATTCTTGCTGGAATGTACACGCCAGCGTGAACCGTTAACTTTAAAGTTTACAATCGCCATTTCCTTGCCTTCATATTCCCAGCGATGTTTAATGTTCTGGCCATTGAAGTTAATCAGTTCAGTGAAAAAATATATTTTCTCATTATTATTGGTGAGCATGACAATGTTGTCTGTTGGTTCGCGATCGGCGATGGCCGTGGTAAATTGCGCGCGAGCAATTCGGCGATGGGTGTTTTTTGCTTTTTGGGGTGCTTCTTGCGTAGCGGTTTCTGTTGTGGATTTTTCTTCTGTTACAGTTGTTTCTTCAGTTGCGTTTGTTTCAGGGCTCGTTGTGGAATCGACGTTTTCAGGCGTGCTTGCTGTAGTATCCTCCATCTTCGTTGCATCTTCCGGGCTGGCGGATTTTTCTTCTGCATGTATTGTATTGCATATCAGTAGAGTCAAAGCAAAGACAACGGCCAGACGATTAAAAGTTTGCGTTATCATGATGTATTTGTTCCTCGGAGTATTCAATTTTACAGTAGTATTCGACTGAAATTCCTGATTCGTAACTCAGGTTTATAGCGTTATTCTTCCAGGTATGTGTAGCCTGTTAATCCGGCTTTGAGTTCTTTGAAATAACTATCCACTGTTGTGTCGTCCAAATTGGCGGCCTGCAGTTTACTTTTATAGATCGCGATAAATTCGTCGGTATCATAATGTACATGACGTAACACGTAGTCAATGGAGTCGCCATGATGAGGGTTGCTGACAGAATAAGAATTAGCAGTGAGTTCAACATTAACAGAGTTTGTGTCCCCGAACAAATTATGCATATCGCCCAGGATTTCCTGGTAAGCACCAACAAGAAATATACCCAGATAATAAGGCTGACAATCCTGGATCGAATGTAGTGGCAAACTGGCTTCTATTCCGTCTTCGTCTACGTACAAGTCAATTCTGCCGTCGGAGTCGCAGGTAATGTCATGGATGGTTCCCCGCTTATCCGGTTTTTCATTGAGTCGGTGTAGCGGTACGATGGGGAAGAGTTGGTCAATTGCCCAGATGTCAGGTAACGATTGAAACAGGGAAAAGTTACAAAAATACTTGTCCGCAAGCTTTTCATTTAGTTCATCCAGTGTTTCCCGGTGGGATTTTTTTTCACTGTTTAAGCGCTTGCGGATCTCGTCGCATAATTCAAAGAATTTCTGTTCGCAACAGGCCTTTTCCTGGAGTGAAACAGTGCCGGCATTAAACTGTTGCTTCATTGCCTCCATGGTTTTCTTTGCGTCCTGGAAACATTCCAGGATTTGGCAGTTTCCGTTTTCTAGATTCTCGAGATATTTCTCAAGCTCATTAACAGGTGCGCTGTCCGGATTTGTTGGTGCGCCTGTAGATGCACTTATTAGTTGCTCTGTTTCAATGACATCCACAATAAGTACTGCATGATGAGCGACCATAGCACGGCCGGATTCAGTAATGATGCGTGGATGAACAATGCCCTGTTTGCCTATGATGTTGGCGAGGGTGCCTGTGACGACATTCGCGTAGTCAACGATACTGTAGTTCATGGAGAAATAACTTCGTGATCGCGTGCCCTCGTAGTCTATACCCAAACCACCTCCAACATCGACGGTATCCAGATGGCTGGCGCCTGCTTTGTGAAGTTCGATGAAATAACGCGCACACTCCGTCATGCCTTTCTGGATGTCTTCAATATTGGTGATTTGCGAACCGAGATGGAAATGCAATAATTCAAGATTATCCAGTAGCTTGTTTTTTTTAAGTGTATGTATTGCTTCAAGGGCCTGGCTGGATGAAAAACCAAATTTCGATTTTTCGCCACCGGTATTTTGCCATTTTCCAACACCTATGGAATCGAGACGTATTCTGATACCGAGCGATGGTGCTACTTGCAGTGCTTTGGCTTCCTTGATGACAATTTCTACTTCGGATGGTTTTTCCAGAACGATATACAGTTTGTGGCCCAGGGCTTTACCAATCAGGGCCAGCCGAATGTATTCACGATCTTTATAGCCATTGCAAATAATAACGCCATTTGTTTCGCTGGCCAGTGCCAGCACGGCCATCAACTCTGGCTTGCTCCCTGCCTCCAGCCCTACCGGATTGTCAGTTTTTAGTAATTCAGTGACAACGCTGTGTTCCTGGTTAACTTTAATAGGATAGACCGGCTTATACGTGCCTTTGTAGTTGTTGGCCGTAATCGCGTTAGAAAAAGCACTTCGTAGATGTTCGATACGATCTCGCAAAATATGGGGAAAGCGTACCAGGCACGGCATTGACAGTCCGGTTTGCCTGATGTCATTTACCAGCTTGTACATATCAATAGGCGGACTATTTTGACTGCGACCCGGGTTGACGACCAAATTCCCGGTTTTATTGATGTCGAAATATCCCCCACTCCAGTGCTGAATGTTGTACAGGGTTTTAGCGTTTGTGCTTGTCCAATCGGTCATAGTTTTCAACGAATTACATTCTGATTACGGAGTTACCGGTTTCGTACTTGCTGTTGTAATGTGAGTGGGGTATCTTTTTCGCCCATTGCTCGTTTTGGTTTTTAAATGAGGTCCAGTAATTGGTGATTATATGACATTAGATAACAAATGGTTTACTGAAATTTGTAAAGAATCTGGTACGGCGTTCTCTTTGAAAATTATCCAGAAATTGCACGAAGAGAAAACGCCTTATCAAACGATTGCCATCTACGAAACAGAGAAGTTTGGCAATTTGATGGTCATCGATGGATTTACCATGGTCTCAACCCGGGATAATTTTCTTTATCACGAAATGATGTCACACCCAGTGTTATTTACTCATCCTGATCCCAGGAATGTTGTCATTATCGGAGGAGGGGATTGCGGTACCTTAAGAGAAGTTTTAAAGCACCCAGGCGTGGAAACAGCCAGGCTGATTGAGATCGACCAACGGGTGACCGAGCTTTCAGAGCAATATTTCCCCGAGTTGTGTGAATCCAATAAAGATCCAAGGGCAGAAATCAGTTTTATTGATGGAATAAAATGGATGGCTGATGCTGCCGAAAACAGCATTGATGTAATCATCGTGGATAGCACCGACCCTGTTGGACCCGCTGAAGGATTATTCGGCGAGTCCTTTTTCAGGGATTGTGTCAGGGTATTGTCTGAAAATGGTATATTAGTGCAGCAGAGTGAGTCACCATTAGTGCACCAGGGTATTATTAAGGATATGTACAAGGCCATGAAAGCCGCTGGGTTTAATGAACTGGCGACCCTGAACTTTCCGCAATGTATTTATCCCACTGGCTGGTGGTCGGCCACCATGGCAAGTGTATCAACACCATTGAAGGAATATCGGGCGCACGCGGTAGAAGATAAAGGATTTGAAACGACTTATTATAATGTCGATATACACCAGGGTGCTTTAGCGGCACCGGAATTTTTTAAACAATTTACCGAGTGCTAGATGTTTGATTGTCGTTTTAGAGCCTGAAGCTATTTACACCACTCTTTGATTTGGGCTTCTGCTTCATCCATCTTGGCTCGACGCGTATCGTCATCCCAGTAATGGCGTTCGCCGCTTTCATCCACCTCATACAAACGGCCACCCTGTTCGATGGTTGCGGCGCGTCGTTTTGCAATACTGCAATTTTCCTTGCGAATTTCTTCGTTTTTCTTTTCAAGCTCTGCGGCTTCTTTTTCTGAGCTGACTTTGACTTTTTCTTCTCCTGCTTTCTCTTTTTTAGCCTGATCGTCGTCGCTACCAGATGGTTCTTCTGAATCCTGGCCAGAGGAGGAGGGCTTTGATTTCACTTTCATTTCCTGTGCGCCGGTGGATGGTTTTTCCGCGCTGTAATGTACGTTGCCATCCTGATCGACCCATTTGTATACCTTGCCGGCTACAGCGCCGGGTACAAAGGCTAGCGTTAGGATAGCGATGAGGCTCAGGGAGAAAGTTATTCTAAATTTCATAGGAATTTCCGCCATTTAACAATTAATTTGCTCTATGACAAAGCGTAGCTTGTTCAGAGCAAGGTGCAATTGGATAAACGCACAAAGTGTCGATTTTCTACCATTTGATTCGGTCAATGAGGCAAATTCTTGAATAGTTTCAGTTTGTTGTTAGTCACAGATCCAGCCTAAAGTTCAAAACTTAATCGAAATTTGGGGGGTATAAATTAATCGGGCATAAAAAAAGGGCGCCTTCTCTTAAAGGTAAGAAAGGGCGCCCGTGGAGAGTCTCTCAAAGTTGAGGAAGGGTTACTTTGAAGAGAGGATTCTCATGTTTTATGTTACTTGGCCTGGGTGAATTCAGGATATGCTTCCAGCCCACATTCCACCAGATCCACACCTTCGTATTCTTCTTCCTCGCTGACCCGTATACCCATGATAGCTTTCAATGCCGCCCATACGATCAGGCTGGTGATGAAAGTCCAGGCCAGGATAGTGAACAGGCCGGTCAACTGAGCACCGATAGTCGCTTCCGGATTTGTGAAAGCTACCGCAATCAAGCCCCACATACCGACAGTACCGTGCACCGAAATCGCACCCACAGGATCGTCGATTTTCAGTTTGTCCAGACCAACGATGGAGAACACGACAATGATACCGCCGATTGCACCGACGATGGTTGATGCAAGCGGGCTGCCTGCCAACGGCTCTGCAGTGATCGCCACCAGGCCAGCTAATGCGCCGTTTAATGCCATGGTCAAATCAGCCTTACCAAATACTAATCTTGTTGTGATCAACGCTGCGATGACACCACCAGCTGCAGCCATGTTGGTATTAACGAATACCAGTGCTACTGCGTTTGCTTCACCGACGTCTGAAATTTTTAATTCAGAACCACCGTTAAATCCGAACCAGCCCAACCAGAGAATGAAAGTACCCAGGGTAGCTAAGGGGAGGTTGGCACCAGGAATGGGGTGAATTTCGCCATTCTTGCCGTATTTACCTTTACGGGCGCCAAGTAATAATACACCTGCCAGAGCCGCTGCGGCACCGCACATGTGTACAACCCCGGAACCGGCAAAGTCGTTAAATCCTAAGGCATCGAGGAATCCGCCGCCCCATTTCCAGTAACCTTGCATGGGATAGATGAAACCAGTCATCACAACCGCGAAACCCAGGAAGGCCCACAGTTTCATACGTTCCGCAACCGCACCGGATACGATTGACATTGCAGTAGCAACGAATACCACCTGGAAGAAAAAGTCCGACAATCCAGAGTAATAAGGTGCGTCGTCACCACCGGCGATAACAGCCGCCGCTTCATTGTCAGCACTACCCAGGATACCGCCAAAACCGGGCCACCAGGAGTTTACTGCTTCTGCGGGATACATAATGCTGTAACCCATCAGCATGTACATGACACAAGCCACAGCAAACAACGATATATTCTTAGTTAGAATTTCTGTTGTATTTTTTGCGCGAACCAGGCCTGCTTCTAACATCGCAAAACCTGCCGCCATCCACATCACTAACGCGCCGGATACCAGGAAATAAAAGGTATCCAATGCATAGGCTAGTTCTTTAATTGCTTCCACGTTTTTCTCCTCCAAACACTCTTCGATAAGTTAATACTTAAAAATCCACTACAGCGCGTCTGGGCCAGATTCACCCGTGCGGATGCGGATCACTTGTTCAAGCGCGCTAACAAAAATTTTCCCGTCACCAATTTTGCCGGTATTAGCCGCTTTGCTAATGGATTCGACGACCTGGTCTAACAGACTGTCATCGATGGCTGCTTCAATTTTTACTTTTGGTAAAAAATCCACAACATACTCAGCGCCACGATAGAGTTCGGTGTGTCCTTTCTGGCGTCCAAAACCTTTAACTTCTGTCACCGTCACACCTTGTACCCCAATCTCAGATAGCGCCTCCCGAACGTCATCTAATTTAAAAGGCTTGATAATTGCGGTTACTAACTTCATTTTTTGTCTCCTTTAATTAGGGCTACCCTGTGAGGCAGACCATCACACCTCAGGGGTGTTAACTGGCATTGATTGCAAATTAACCGGTGTTCTTTAAGCGCACTAAGTTGTTGCACAACTCTGGCACCTGTCACCCCTCCAAAGTTTGCTATTTTGTTACTATCAAATGACCAATAGCATGGGGTGTGCCATGTGAAGATTAATTATAAATATCAAGTAGATAGGCCTTTTTTTGGGCTATTTGCGGGTTGCTAAAGCGCACCAAATTGGAAT
>NZ_CDLKIE010000330.1:0-2622 GCF_975902315.1 Kaarinaea lacus
ACGACGCTTTTTCTATTTTTTATAGCGCTGCTATTACTCATATTGCTTCTGGCATTTTCGCAATCAACTATGTTGCTGCTAAAACGCATTCCTTTCATCAACAATAAACTTAAGCTTCGATACCAGGTTGAATGCCTTCGCCATACGGTATATCAATATCGTCTATCCAAGATGTTGCACTACATTGGTATACGTGTTGAAGATTTTGTGAAGAGACTACCCGAAAGACAGGTCAAAAAGCATATTGTACGATGCAAGCGCTGTCCAAGCATCGATACCTGTGATCAATGCCTACGTGATGGAAAATTTGTTAGTGACATGCACTTTTGTCCGAATTACAAATCGCTAATGACCTATAGCAAAATTATGCCTCCTGCCAAGAACAACTAAGCCAAACAGAATACAGTTCGGGCGTTTGCAGTTAATTTTCCATTTCAATTTTTACATACAGCGGTAAAAAGCGTTATTGCGTATTCTTTGCCGCGGTAGGATCAATCTCAACCATTGCTGGTAGTGAATGCGCAATGCCTGCATGGCACTCTATACAGGTCTTTCCTTCATCAAATCCATCTATATGCTGAGCAACGGCACGGCGCCCTTGCTTCATGTAGTCCATGGACTGGAAGTCATGACAGTTGCGACATTCACGTGAATCTGTTCTCGATGCGGATTTGACATACCAGGGAGTTCTAATATCACAACATGCAGATGCTTGCTCGCGTCAGCTGACTGCAAATTTTTTCGTCTCATCATTTCAATAACTTGCAGAACCATTTATCATATGTAGGCAATCCGAATCACGACTTCATATATTAATGAGGTAGTCTCCATGGAAGTTGACGTTTACGAACTACTGAAGAGCAACGATATGTTGCTATTGTTCCTTGTCATTGGCCTGGGATATTTACTCGGCAATATTCGCTTCGGGGATATTTCCGTAGGACCCACAATAGGTGTTCTACTCGCAGCCCTGGTATTTGGCCACTATCAACTCACAGTCCCTTCGGAATTTGGTACTTTTGGTTTCGCCCTGTTTATCTTCTCGGTTGGCCTGCAAGCCGGTCCCAGTTTTTTCAGTGCATTTCGCGAAGACGGGCCAAGGTATATTGCATTGGCCGCTGTCGTTGCTGCATCAGGTTTTGCTATCGCCTATGGGGCATCGCTGGTATTCCAGTTTGAAGATGGATTTGATGCCGGACTGCTCGCCGGCGGTTTAACAAGTACGCCAACGCTGGCAGGCGCACAGGATGCCATTCGCAGTGGCCTGGCAAACATTCCGGATGGCATGAGTGCTAAAACGGCGATGAACAATGTCAACGTCGGTTACGCCCTGACTTATATCATTGGAACTATCACTTTGATTATTGCAGTGCGTTACATGCCAAAACTGATGCAACTTAACCTCGAAGCAATGGCTCGCACGTATGCTAAAGAAAAAGGCATGCTGGGAAAACGAGCAAATTCCACAACGACAGCGGATACACTCCCCATAATCAGGGCCTATCAGATTACTGCCACCGGTGTGGGTAAAACCATCGCTCAACGTAGAGCCGAGCTAAACAAAGCGGCCGTCGCACTTCGTGTTCGACGCGGTAACCAGTTAATTGACGCAGAG
This sequence comes from Kaarinaea lacus, assembly GCF_975902315.1. Classification (NCBI taxonomy): domain Bacteria; kingdom Bacillati; phylum Cyanobacteriota; class Cyanophyceae; order Nostocales; family Nodulariaceae; genus Kaarinaea; species Kaarinaea lacus. Next base: position 1,616 of record NZ_CDLKIE010000330.1, read on the forward strand.
CCTCAACTTGTAATGGAAGAAGGTGATGTCATTTCATTACTGGCCAGTCTCAGTGTGCACCAATGGGCGCGCGATACTCTCGGATTTGAGGAAGTGCTGGATCCAGAACTTCTCGACTATCGTATTAACGCGCATGAACTGGTGGTCATCAATCCCCGACTGGTCGGTAAAAGACTCAGTGAACTGGAGCTGCCCAGGAATTACGGCTGTTTTGCTACGGAACTGATTCGCGCCGGTGTTGCATTGCCATTAACTGACGAAGTCGTTCTATTGAAAGGTGACCGATTGCAGGTCATTGGCGAAGAAGCGCGTTTGCGAGAATTGGGGGAATACCTGGGTTATACCGAGGAAGAAGTTGAAGAAACCGATCTTGTCACATTTTCATTCGGAATCGTTGTTGGTGTATTGCTGGGAATGATTGTTTTTAAAATCGCAGGTATCGCAATTGGTCTCGGCACCGCAGGTGGATTGCTCGTTGCCGGAATTGGCATCGGCTACCTGAGCTCCATCAATCCGACGTTTGGGCGAGTGCCTGCGCCGGCGCGTTATCTACTTCGTGAATTTGGACTGATGTTATTGATGGCGTCCATTGGCCTGAATGCCGGCACAGGAATTGTTGAAGGACTTACCTCGGTTGGTTTGGCAATTATTTTCTGCGCCGCACTGGTCGCATTAGTTCCGATGGCTATTGGTTACGTTTTTGGAAGACAGGTACTCAAGCTAAATCCAGTATTACTGCTTGGCGCACTGACCGGCTCGATGACCAGTACACCTGCGCTGTCAATTGTTAGCGAATCTGCCAGGAGCAGCGTACCTGCGATTGGTTATGCCGGTAGTTATACTTTTGCTAATGTACTACTCACCTTTGGCGGCACTGCAATGATGATGATTTAGCCCGGGATAAATTAAATACTCTCTTCTGTCTGGCAAAGATGATTTTAGTTACGAGCCTGCTTGTCAGGTGCGTATTGGTGATGGAGTTTCCTGGGTACAAAAACCGGAAAAGC
>NZ_CDLKIE010000331.1:0-6199 GCF_975902315.1 Kaarinaea lacus
CCTGGCTATTAGGAGTAAGAATCGTGACATAGGGAAACAGCAGATTGACCATGGCATCAAGGATGTCATCATCCGCCAACATGCTACCACCCCCTGCAGCTACTACTGGATCAAACACTACCGGAAGCTCGGGATAATCCAGCAATATCGTATGAATCACTTCGACGATTTCAACACTGCCCAACATGCCAATTTTAATGCATGCTACCGGCACATCTTCTAGAATGGCCCGAGCTTGCTCAACCACCAGTGCTGGATCCATCGATTCATAACGTTTAACGTCTACAGTATCCTGAACCGTCACCGCCGTAATAACCGGCGCCGCATGACAACCCATACTGGAAAGCGTTTCGATATCCGCCTGTACCCCGGCACCACCGCTGGGATCGGTACCAGCGAACACTAACACTACGGGTACTGTGGAATTCATACTCATTGATTTATCCTAAGAATCCCGTTCACGTCAATTATCATCCTGCCACTCGACATCCTTTTAACAAAGTGTAGCACCTGTAACTACTTGAAATCTGTAAAACTCTTTTATTGTGCACTTCTTGCCGAACTTCACACCCATTCAACATTCCATTTCAGTGATACTTTATTCATGTTTTCAAAAATAGCGGCACATCTATAGATTTACTTTATATAAAATAATACAGACCCGTTAAAAAACAATAACGATTAAATGCCTTTGTACGGGTGTAAACGCCTGATAAACAAAAAGCAAATTGTCGACTACACTTAGTTGTTATGGAAGACGTAATGGAACCCGTCAAGCAACCACATGCAGTGAGCTCACTGACAGAGATGTCTAACATTGCACGTAAATACTGTCAGCTCATTGATACTCTGGAAACCAGCCCCGCCAGCGAGACCTGGATCAATCAAATGGGGCAACTGTTGCCGAAATTGCATACAGCTATTGTCCTCCTGGAAACGCCGCAACAATACAGCTATTCACATCACCTGGAAAATGATGACTTCCGATGCGAATTATTCATGCGTCTGAATGAATTTTTTCTCAGCGATCAACATATATGGCCAGACTTCGACAAGTATGATTTGAAATTACATATGTGTGAAAGCCTGGCCTATGACTTCACTGATATGTACTTCGATTTGAAGCGTGGACTGGAATTACTCGATCTTTATCCGAATCAACCCAATCAGGCGGCGAGCAACTGGCGCTCCAGTTTCTTTTATCACTGGGGACGACAACTGGTTGATGCCGAAGGTTGGCTGTACGCCGTTGGTATTTGTGACAGCAACACCAACATGGCGGATTTATCTTCCATCAAAACGGCTTAGCAATAACGCAATACACCACGACCACCAGGGGCAGCACCGGGATTTCGTTAATCAACCGGTAAAATCTCTGGTTACGAGTATTTTTACCATCGCGAAATACTTTCACCAAATGTCCACAGTAAAAATGAAATCCAACAAGCACTGCCACCATCGCAGCTTTAATCCAGAACCATCCCGCGGTTGAATATGCAGTCCACGCGTAGTTCATAACCAGAATTAAACCAAACACCAACGTGCCATAGAATCCGATGTTGGTAATGATATAAAGTTTACGCTCCATTACTTTAAAACGAGCGTCGCCCGGCGCGTCATCACACGTCGCGTGGTACACAAACAGGCGCGGCAGGTAAAACAGGCCTGCGAACCACATCACCATAAATATGATGTGCAAAGATATTATCCAGGGCATCGAATGCATCAGTTCGTTGTCTCTATCGCAGAATGTCTAGCAACCTGATCTAATGATAACGGTAATGAGTTTCTATCATTTGCCGGGTTACAATACCATGGATCTGATAACCACGATTTTCTGGCTCAGTTTTATGCTCAATATTGATTTGCCCAACACACAGCACATCCAGATGTTGTTTATCCATCTGCTCCAAAGCCAGTTGCAACGTATCTCGTATTCCAATAATCACAATATCAAACCGCTGACCGGGTATTTCCAGCAAATCAATTTCATCCTGCTGGTTCATAGTAATAAACTGTGCCAGCTCCACACTTGGCATAAGCGCAACCGGAACATTGTCTTTTTCGACCACCAGCCATTCCGGCTCCTTTTGCAGCAATAATTGTGCGTCATTGCGCCGCAAGCTATTGGAGGTTAGCAGAAAGGACCGGGTCATTTCGCCTGCCACACCTACACGCCGTAGCGCCTGCGCAATTGGATTACTTTTAAAATCCAGGCCACGCTCCTTTAATAGCATCAAAAATACGCTTTCCTGTTTAAACAGATGACTGCTGGAGATTCCGGCGACTATTACCACCAACATACCTGGCAGGATGATATTGGTATTGACTGTTAACTCAAGCAAGGCCATTAAAGCGGCTAAAGGCGCCTGCAGGGTCGCCCCCATCATTGCAGCCATTCCCAACATGGCGTAAAAACCGGCTGAAGCCACCTCTTCCGGCATCATTGATTGCGCCACACTTCCCATTGCTCCTCCAGCAGCCGCGCCTATCACAATCGTCGGACCAATTAGGCCGGCAGGCAATCCCAAACCCAGGCTTACCGTCGTCGCGAATAGCTTAACCAGGACAATTGTAACCAACAGACCAATACCCATTTCACCAAGAATCGCCGCGTTTACGGTGTCATAACCAATTCCCATTACTTGCGGTACCCAGATCGCGCAGGTTCCAGTGACCAATCCGGCCAGGATCATTCGATTGAAGAACGCAATTTTTTGTGTCTTGTTCGTCGTTAGCCGCATTACCCAGATAAACAGGGCCGCCAGAGCACCGATAACCAGTCCCATAACTAAAAGAAACGATAGTTCTGTCAAACTGGATAATTTCAGGGCCTGCACGGTAAATATTGGCTCTTTGCCAAACACCGCTTGCGTGAGCACGGTGGCACTGACGGCTGACATAATGATGGGGGCAAAGCCAGCAATGGTGTATTCCATTATGATGACTTCCATTGCGAATATAACCCCGGCAATAGGCGTATTAAAAGAGGCAGCGATGGACGCTGCCGCTCCGCATGCTACCAATATACGCATGGTATTGTTAGGCAACGCCATCCATTGCCCCATAAAACTGGCGCCAGCCGCGCCCAAGTGAACACCGGGCCCCTCTCTTCCAACGGAATGGCCGGAAACAATGCTAATTGCTGCACCTATAAATTGCGCGATGAAATTTCGTATCGGCAAATTTCCCTGGTGATACTGTAAACGCTCCAAAACATGGACGACACCCACCTGTACAGGTCCTTTATAAAGCAGATGAAAAACGGCACCAATCAACAAGGCACCCGCAAGGGGCAATAAGAATCGTACCCACAAAGATAATGCTTCGTAATTTTCCGGATCACTTTCAGGGAGGAACTCAACCTGCAACGACTCAATTAACAAGCGTAATAAAACAATAATTCCACCTGCAAATAAACCGCAGATGATACCCAGCAACACCAAAAGTGGTAAGGCTTCTGCACTGGCAAGTTTTACACGTAATTTTTCTAACAATGAATCTATTCCTAGGTACTTATTATTTTTTACTTAAGTATGATTTTATGCATTAGCGTATATTAATTTGCACGCTAACCAGCTTGTTAAAATATGAAAATCATAAATCAAAAATGCAATGTCACCGCTTTATACAATTCACGGGTTAATTGTTGCAAGTTGCCATCAATGCTTAAAATTTAAAACCGCTGAATGTGTTGATTAATAGCATGAAATGGTTTATGCATCACAGCATCTCTATAAATACTGCATCATATCAGTAAGTTAGATCGAACACATTGTCAAACTATCTAACTACTCTAGCCAGCCTCGATCACGAGTCAAGTTTCAATCCCGCTCTCATTATTCGTTTTAGACTTAATCCAACCATAGCACCAAATGTATCCAGCAGATTTTTTGAACTATTTATAAACAAGAGTCTTGACTCAGGGATAAGCAGCAGGTAGATTGCTTTTCAATCAGTGGAGGAATTCGCTGATGTTATAATAATAATAACAACCAAAATTTAAAAAGCGACTTCGGTCGCTTTTTTTTTGTTTGTCGCTTTTTTTATTTATAGTTTTTAACTTTCGTTAAGTAAGTATCAAGATTTAACAATTTTTCCATCACCTAATCCAATAGTGTATGTCTGAAGAACTCATCAGCTTGTGGGCGTTATTTAGTTCCGCTTTTTTATCGGCGACATTGTTGCCTGGTAGTTCGGAAATCTTACTGGCATACCTTGTTGCCAATTCGCCGGTTTTGCCAGCCCTGTTATTAATCATTGCCACGGCCGGTAACACGTTGGGAGGTTTTACCACCTATTGGTTGGGGCGGTTTCTTGCCTGGCGTTTTCCCAATAAAGCATTACGCAAAGAACATCAATCAGCAATTGCTCGTATACAACGCTGGGGTAGTTTGACGCTGTTACTGTCATGGTTGCCAATAATCGGCGATCCGCTCTGTGCTGCGGCAGGCTACCTCAAACTAAATCCACTATTAACCGTGGTACTTTTGGCGATCGGCAAAGCTGCCCGATATATGTTCGTGATTTGGGCAACGCCAGCCGAAATGAACCTGTAACCAGCAGGCATTATCATCCCACACCCTGTATGCTAATCTGGAATACCCGATTAAATTACTGCGATTTTGGAAAAGTCTATTACTGTCGTACTATTAGCCTTCCAGGTGGGATGCGTTAAAATCACCTCTAACAGGAAAATCGCAGCTTCATAACGATAAAAAATCGGTGAATTGAAACGGCAAACGACAGGTACAAGCCATTTTTTAACAGTCTGACCAACAAGCATCCAGGAAGTTAATTGACAGCATTGAAGCGCGTTCGCGAAATACCATATAACTATACGTCCTATACTGACAGGGAAATCGTGTTGCGATTTCTCGGTGAAGACAGTTGGGACACCATTAACGAACTGCGTTCTTCGCGTCGTACCGGCCGATCAGCGCGCATGATTTTCGAAGTACTGGGCGATATGTGGGTTATAACCCGCAATCCCTATATCCAGGATGATTTACTGGCAAATCCAAAACGTCATGCCTCCCTGACTCATGCATTGCACCACCGCCTGGACCAGGTTGTCGCCCGCGCGGATGGCAATCAAAACGCCCTGATTCTGGCCGACGCTTGCCGAAAAGCTGTGAGAGACTTTGAAGCATTCTTCCCACGACAAAAACAATTACGCGATTCCGTGATACGTCGCTTATCGCGCGTAACCAGTAAAGACAATATTCATTTCGATGGCCACGCCCGCGTTTCCCACGTAACCGATGCATCTGACTGGCGGGTTGAATTTCCCTTCGTAGTAATCACCCCGGACACTGAGCCAGAAATGATTAAGGTGGTACAAGCCTGCGTGGAAATGGATATCGCAATTATTCCGCGGGGTGGTGGTACCGGTTACACCGGAGGCGCAGTACCACTTACCGACAACTGCGCCGTCATTAATACAGAGAAGCTGGACAGCATTGGCGCTGTACAACTGACTAAGCTGGAGGGGGTCACGCAAGAAGTCGCCACCATCCAGGTCGGTGCCGGTGTTGTGACACGGCGCGTCGCAGAACAGGCAGAAGCGAACGGCTATGTATTTGCGGTTGATCCCACATCCCAGGATGCTTCCTGCATTGGTGGTAATATCGCGATGAATGCCGGTGGCAAAAAAGCAGTGCTCTGGGGAACCACGCTGGATAACCTGGTTTCCTGGCGCATGGTTACGCCGGACGCTAACTGGCTGGAAGTGGAGCGCCTCAATCACAACCTTGGCAAAATCCACGAACAGGATCTTGCCGAATTTCGTGTTAGTTACTATCAACCAGACGGTAAAACACTTTTACAGGATCCTGTCACGCTACGTATTCCCGGCAAGGAATTACGCAAACAAGGTCTCGGCAAAGACGTTACCAACAAATTTTTAGGTGGACTTCCAGGCGTTCAAAAAGAAGGTTGTGACGGCCTTATTACTTCAGCAGTTTTCATATTGCATCGCATGCCGAAACACATTCGCACCGTATGCCTGGAGTTTTTTGGTGCTGACATGCGAACAGCGGTACCCGCCATCGTTGAAACCAAGCACTATCTGGATGCATTACCCGGCGTGCAACTGGCCGGTATGGAGCATCTGGATGAACGTTATGTGCGAGCAGTAAATTACAGCAGTAAGTCCACCCGTGGCGAACACCCGAAGATGGTATTGTTAATCGATTTA
>NZ_CDLKIE010000332.1:0-6950 GCF_975902315.1 Kaarinaea lacus
AACGTATTCCAGCTCGATGCCATTGCATATCCCGGTAACAGCGGTAGCCCACTGTATGATCCAGCAACGGGGCATGTCGTGGGAGTGGTGAATAGCGTGTTCGTCAAAGAAACCAAAGAAGCCGTACTGGAAAAGCCCAGTGGAATTTCCTACGCCATCCCTTCCAAATATATCAAACAGCTACTGGAAAAAGTCGACAACGCAAAGTGAGTCGGTATAGCCAGAACGATTATTTGTTTTGGCGGTTAATGAGTTCTTTTTCCCAATCCAGGGATGATTTCACAATAAAATCCAGGTCATCGTAGCGGGGCTCCCAGTCCAGCGTTTCGTGAATCTTATCCACTTTTGCTACCAGGCTGGGTGGATCTCCGGCGCGACGCGGTTGCTCGACAGCCTTGATGGGTTGCCCGTTGATTCGGTTCACCGCATCCACAACTTCTCGTACACTGTATCCATGGCCATAACCACAATTGAGCGTGGTAGAGTCACCACCTTTGCGAAGATAGTCCAGGGCGCTAATATGTGCCGCTGCCAGGTCTTCAACGTGGATATAATCCCGAATCCCGGTGCCATCAGGGGTCGGATAATCCGTTCCAAATATGGACAGCTGCTCGCGCTTACCGACGGCCACCTCGGCGGCGACTTTGATGAGAAGGGTTGCGTTTTTTGTCGATTGGCCAATGCGACATTGGGGATCGGAGCCGGCCACATTGAAGTAGCGTAAGGCCACATGGCGCATGTTTGTCGCAGCGGACAGGTCACGCAGCATCCATTCTGACATCAATTTAGACGTGCCATAGGGATTGATGGGGGCTAACGGGCTTTCTTCGGTGGCAAATTCCGTGTCGGGAATGCCGTAAACTGCTGCTGTAGAAGAAAAAATGAAGTGTTTGACGCCCGCATTCGCGCAGCATTCCAGCAAGTTACGGGTCGAGCAGGTATTATTTCGGTAATATTTAAGCGGATCGCTGACAGATTCCGGCACAATGGTGTGTGCAGCAAAGTGCATTACGGTTTCAATGTCATAATCGGCCAATAGTTTATTCACTAACTCCCGGTCACCGGTATCACCCTGAATGAGTTCTCCATGCAGGACCGCATCCGCTATTCCTGTTGAAAGATTATCCAGAACGACCACTTGCTCACCCGATTCACCCAGCTGGCGGACCAAATGACTGCCAATATAACCGGCACCGCCGGTGACTAATATCCCACTTGCCATAAAAACCCCGATAAGCCCATGTTCAAAATAGAGAAAAAGAAAATCACAAAATGCTAATAAACAGACGTGTCATTAAGATGACAAGTTATAAAGGCAGCATAGTCTACGGACAGAAATGGGTGGAATCAATGACGAAATACCCTGTCGAAAATGCTTAAAATTTCACTTGAATTCATCGATCGTAAAAAGTTATAGTAGTCAGAATCTAAATCACATCAGTCGCTTAGCTGTTTTTATTAAGATTTTTTTCAGTTCGTGCGGGAGCGCTTAACTAGCTGAAACAAAAGCGATATTAGCGAGTTGCTGTGAGTGGCTTAACTAATGCAGGGAACACAGGAAGTGTAAGTCTTCAGCAAGGCAAACTGGACTAAGATGTTAAGCTAACAGGGGTTCTAGTGTTGACGCATATTCGGTCTATTGAAATTTGTTTTAAGTAAGGCAATTCCATTAAATACATATCATCGCGAAATTCCTGAAACTCAGCAGGCATTTCACGGTGAAGTTTCGTCGGCGTTTCCTTACTGTTAATTCAAAACCAATGTCAACGCAGTCAATACTGGCTTAGTTTTAGTGGTAGTTAAACATTTCTAGCGTTTAAGAGAGTAGTTAAGTGTACCAATCCTATTACAATCTCACAGGGAAGCCTTTTCGCTTAAGCCCTGATCCCAGTTTTTTCTTTCCGAGTCGTGGCCATAAACGCGCTCTAGCCTATCTTCGCTATGGGCTTCATCAGAATGAAGGATTTGTTGTTATCACCGGTGCGCCTGGTACGGGCAAAACCACCCTTGCGCAAATATTGCTGGAAGAAATGGGTAACAAAAATATTGTGGTTGCCCACCTTACAACGACCCAACTCGAAGCAGACGACATGCTACGCATGGTGGCTGCATCTTTTGGATTACGCTACGAGAACCTTGATAAGGCGGCTCTGTTAAAAAACATAGAATCATTTTTACTGGCGCGTTCCCGCGAAGGCAAACGCGCTTTACTGGTTGTTGACGAAGCGCAAAACCTGCCGGCTCGATCGCTGGAAGAACTACGCATGTTGTCCAATCTGCAGATTGGTGACAAAGCATTGCTGCAGACTTTCTTATTAGGGCAAATTCAGTTTCGCAACATGCTGGATAACCCGGATCTGGAACAGTTACGCCAGCGTGTCATCGCTAATTTCCACCTTAGCCCATTAGCGGCAGATGAAAGCCAGCGCTATATCGAGAGTCGCTTAAAGCACGTCGACTGGAATAACGACCCGCATTTTGCAGAAATTGCATTTGAAAAAATTCATGAGTACACCGAGGGTGTGCCGCGCCGGATTAACATGTTATGCGACCGTATACTGTTATTTGGCTGCATGGAAGAAACGCATAACGTTACAGGTGAACTGGTTGATCAGGTGAAGAAGGAACTGGAACAGGAAGTTTCCAGTGGAGCGATTAGCGCGAAAGCCAAAGGTGACAATGTACCGGTTGAAGAGCCTCAATCCAGTGAAGAACCCTCATACAATGCTGCCGCATCTTTTAATGCAACCAGTCAGCTTGCTGAAGAATTGAAAAACGTTACCAGCAAAGGAAAAGCTAAAATTGATGGCGCAATGACAGCTGAATCAGCAGAGAGTCAATCCACGACGCCAACAACGCCATCCACATCAGTTGCCAGTGGTCGTACAGAACCACATATGCCCCACGCTATTGACAGCGAAGATGAAGACTTTATCGATATTACGAAAGACTTTATCGATGCGTTTGATAAAAGTGTTTCTTTAAGCGATGACGATTCAGAAGAAGATCAAAAGTCACTGCTCAGCAAGTCTAAGTCCTCTGCTAAACCAAAAACTGATCAGGACAAGCCGGGCGTAACGGCAAAAGCAAATAAGTCCAGCAAACAGGAAGCGAAGAAACCTGTTGCCAAATCTAAAGAAGAAGCCCGCGACAAACCTGTGTTGGCAAAAGAATCTGAGCAGGAGCCTGTGGATCAGGATGTGCTGGGGAATACCGTTAAGCATAAGCATCCCGCAGAAATGGATGCCGATGATGATTCATTTAGTATCAGTCTGACACCGGAACCGCCGCCACAGGTTTCGGAGCGCGAACTGTTCCGGGTTATCCCCGGTGGTAAAAACAAAAGTGCCGATAGTGTGCCGGCGGAAAAGCCAAATCTGCCTGTTGCACCCGCAGCCATGGCCAGCCCCAGTTCAGAAGATGTGGTACTTCGCCGCATTTTGCGTTTGGTCCTGGCCTTTCACCGCTCACCCTCCAGTTTCCCGGGACTGGACGATCCCATCCAGCCATTGCCGGAAGGCGTTAGTGAATTACTGGAACTTGCTGTTTCGGATGACCAGGTATTAACGAAAGTAAGTCCGGCCGCTGTCATGGGTATATCCCCGGTAATGTTGCGCTCAGCCGTACGATTCTTTATCCGTCGTACGCTTTTTGCGGCGAAAGGTGATTATTACAGGACACTTGGATTGCAATCCAATGCATCTGTTGCGGATATCGAACGCCATTACGATTTGCTAATGCGTTTATTACGTCAGGATAAACAGTCGGGTGCGGCAGAGTGTGTTGATCGAGTCGGACGCGCTTATGAAGAACTCATGCGCCTTGACGATACGCCGGTAAGTTCAGAAGAAACCGTCGATGAGTCCGACAATAAAGCGGCGCAGGTGCTGGAAGCACTGGAAAATCCCGAGTTAACGATCGATTTCAGCCAGGAAATTAAACCCGAGGAAAAACCCACCCCGGTCGCATCCTATTTGGGAGCAGCGCCCGACAGTTATACACCTGATCCTCGAATCACGCGTCGTCGTATTCATTTGCTGGGTCAGGCAGCAATTCTGGGTATTGGTGCGCTGGTTATAGTATTGGGTATTTTTATTACGCAACTCGAGCCTTCGGATACGGGTGAGAGTCTACAGAGTACTGCGGCAAATGTAACCGAAGTGGATCCCGTGGTTATCCCGCCGGAAAGGCGTCGCGGATTAGCGTTCAACGATGGTAGCGTGACGGAAGAATCTGCAGTTGCAGCTTCCAGCGTTGCTTCAGTTAAAGAAGATAAAGTCATCAAGATTGGTGAAGAAGAACCGGTGAGTGTTGCATCGACAACGCCAGCAGAGGAAGAAAAACCAGCGGTTAAAGCGACGGCAAAAGCAGATGCACCAAAGCCAGTTGTTATACCAAAACAGGAGGTCAAAGTCGCAGAATCAGTGCCTGTCCAGAAATTCAAACCGTCTACCTCTGCAGCCAAAACGGAAAAAGCCAGCAGCAGTACGGTTGCTAAGAAAGAGCCTTCAGCTGTTACTAAAAAAGAGCCTTCGGATACAAAGACCCAGTCCGTATTAAAACAGGCCGCACCGGTTGCCGTGGTGGCCGGCGTTGCGGCAAAAGAATCGACCGCAGCCACTCAATCTGCCAGCAAGTTTACGTCAGTACCCGTGGAAGCAAAATCGTCCACAGGCTCAAGCAGTGCAGTAGCTCAAAATAAATCGACCACTCAGTTAACATCATCTACGTCAACAGCATCTACGGCAAAAGCATCGCAACAAAATAAATTTGAGGGCAAAGATATTTCGGTTACATCAACGTCACCGAGTGCAGTTGCGGTTGTACCTGTGATACCAAAAGGATCACAGGAACCTGTCGAGCCACCCGCACAGGTTTCCGGTGACACCGTTAAAACGGCGCCGGTTAAGATCGCAAAAATTGAGCCTATTCCGTTGGCAACGCAATCCATTTCGGAGATTACCGATGCTAATCTGAAACAGTTTTTAAGTGATTTCAGCAAGTCTTTTGAAAAAGGTGACTTAAACAGTTTGATGGCTTTATTCACGGAGACTGCTCGCACCAGTACACAAACCACACGTAACGCTATCGAGAGCGAGTACAAGAAACTGTTCAGCGCCAGTAAATCGCGAAACATAACGATGGTAGCGTCAACCTGGGACAATGAAGGCCAGTTTGCGCGTGGTGTAGGGCAATATACCACTACCGTTACACCACAAGTTGGATCGCCCATATCAGTGAAAGGCGAATACACAATGCAGTTGCAATTGATTGATGACAAAATCAAAGTCTCACGCTTTTACCTTTCTAATGAAATTCCGGCCTCAAGCCTGAAAACAGCGCCTGAAGGGCCCAGCGCTTCAGAATTAAAAGCATTGTTAAGTAGCTTCACAGAATTTTATGAAAATGGCGATATCGACCGCTTGATGAATTTATTTGCCAGTAATGCGCAAACCAATGACCAGAATTCACTGGCCGGTATTCGCCAGGACCACCTTGACTTATTTAACGTGACCCAGGCGCGTCAAATGTTCCTGAAAGACATGAAGTGGCAAACCAGGGGCAATATATCGATCGGTAAAGGCAATTTTGAAGTACTGGTGCAAAATCAGGGGCAAGCGTCATTTGCGACGGTAGCCGGCACAGTAACCGTGGAAGCGACCCGAACACCAAATGGTGGTGTGAAAATCAGCAAGTTTTTCCATAAAACGAACCAGTAAAACGCGGCTTTCCGGGTAAACGTATTCGCTCAGTAAGCGCCCGTAGTGAGAATTATTCTCATTGCGGGTTTTTATTTTTCGATCCCTGTTTTGGAGAGGCATTAAAGCTTTCCAGAACGAAAGTCGAAATAATTATAATCTGGCCGGAATTTTCACTGATTAGGCCTGGAAATAGCGTGAAATTTTGACAAAAGTCGAATAATTTGAAATTGTTACAGCCAGTTCCTTGACAGCAAATGAGCCACAGGCCATAGTTTCAACATATAAAATTTCTGGCAGATGTTCTGAAATAATGGAGAAGAATTCATGAAACAAGCACTTATCGCAATGGCAGTTGCCTTCATCGTATCGACTTCAGCGAACGCTGGAGAGAACATCCAGCTTGCCGCTGCCATTGGATCCGGTGCTGCAGTACAGCCAGCTCCGCCTACAACAGGTGCTTCGGCTGGGGCAGCAGAAGCCAGTACTGCGGTAGGCGCAGGTGGTGTTGGTACAGGTACCATGATCGCGGTAGGTGTCGCGGCAGCTGCTGCTCTTGCGGTTGTTGCCAGTTCCGGTAGTTCGGCCGGCCATTAAGCCCAATTATCAAACAGCCTAAATTTGGATATAAAGAAACCCTTGTCAATTGTGACAAGGGTTTCTACGTTTAGAAAGTGAGATATTTTATCGATTGCCACCATTGCTAGAATAAACCAGTCAATGAGTTGCCAGGACCAGGTATGACTCATAGCTAGATACTACTTATAATTAGAAAAGGGCCCGACAGGAAGTGAGCTTTGCACCCATCTCATAGTTTCCCACACAATCCACTCGCAATTCTTTCTACCAGGTGTGTTTTACTACTGCTCGCTTGCCTGTGTTCATTTAAAGTGTTCGCCGAGCCCAACCAGCTCGGACAAACTGGTTTGGTCAATATGCCCGATGCCCGCATTGATGATGAAGGTACGCTGCGATTTGGATTGAGCCATATGCAACCGTATTCCGCCTTGTGGGCAAGTGTCAGTTTTTTCAGCTGGCTGGAGATGTCCGGCCGCTATACGGAAATTGACAATGTTGAGGCATTTAATCGCCCCGATACAGATTTTGGCGACTATAAAGACAAGGCCTTTGACGCCAAGATACGCCTGTTGAAAGAGTCAAAATATTTTCCTCAACTCACCATTGGCGCGCAGGACTTCCTGGGTACCCAGGTATTTGAGGCCCAGTTTGTCACGCTGAGCAAAAAGCTTG
>NZ_CDLKIE010000333.1:0-3783 GCF_975902315.1 Kaarinaea lacus
GTTGACATGATTTAAAAAAGCCTGACGAATGAATCTAATAAAGCAATGGAACTAGAATAGAAAATAAATTGAAGTTATTTAATTGTCCAGGTTTTTATTTTGCTTAAATCAACGTTTTTAACGTCTACCAGATTTTTTTTAAACGCGTTGGTGGCGATCAGGTCCACGCATTGAGAATAGACGTTTATGGAAAATTTTTCATTAGGCCGAAGGTTGCCTGTAAGGTATTGGTAACGATTATCCTGTGAACCACAGGGTTTGTATCGAATTGAATTAATGACATTGGGTGATGCGTTGACGATTGCAATTTTGTGCGGTGTAGAAGCTTGCGTATCGATGTTTTGAGCGATATTAGATTCTGGCGTCGCACCGCATGCAACAAGTAAACAACCAACAAAATAGGTGATCACAACCCGTAGCATTGATGGTGGAAGCAACAGATAAGTATTGTGGGCAGGTCTGATGTTCATACTGGTTATAGTCGTCTCGAGAGAGCCCATTTTTAACCAGAATATGTGACGAAATTCAAAATACGAGCAGCAACGATATTTAGCAATAGGGAGAGTCTGCGAACATAACAGTAAACATTATTAAAGTTGCTGCTGATATCAACTTCAGTAATAATTTCAATAAATTCAAAATGATTTGTTCATTGCGAGACGGGATATATTTGTGCAACTGTGATATAACGATACAAAATAATTCAAACATCAAATAATAGTGTGGGGCGATAGAGGGATGCGAATTTTACAAGGAATAGTATTGTTAGGGGTGATGTTGGCATCTTTTACTGCACATGCAGAAAAAGGTGAATTTGATCTTGGTATCGCTGTCGGCAGTCCAAACGGATTCATAGGAAAGTACTGGACCTCGGAAAAAACAGCGATTGATTTATTCGGTGAATGGTCGTTCGATTCTAATGAGTATAAAATGCATGCCGATGTCCTCTTCCACGACTTTGATAAATTCCAGTTGGAAGATGCACGTCTTGCCTTCTATTATGGGGGCGGTGTTCGAGTTACGTTTGCAGATAAAAGTGATGACAGTGAAGTTGGGGTACGGATTCCCTTTGGACTAAATTACTTTTTTAGCGATGTTCCAGTAGACACCTTTGGTGAACTGGCTCCCAGGGTAAACGTATACCCAAGCACCAATGTAGGCATGGATGTATTGATAGGAATTCGCTATCGTTTTAATATCAAAAGAGAATAAAAATTCTACTTTGATCAAATCCCACCTGGTATAAGCAACGCCTTTGCTTGCTAATTTAAATTCTCCTCCCTGCCTTTCATTTTCGATCACATTGTCTAAGATTTTTCTTAAACTCGACGACATTTTGAGAATAGACATGAAAAACTGGAATTACATTGCCGTTGTATGCCTGTTTTTGTTGGGTTGCGCACATACTGACAAGCATGATAGCCAGCCAACGCCTGACGAAGTGGTGCTGGATAAAGGATTAAAAGTACTATCTGACGCAAATGTGAAAGAGAAAGACGCAGCTTTGGCTGCATTCAAAGAGGCTTGCGAGCTTGGAAACAACTATGGTTGCCACAAAACGGGCATTGCCTTTAACAATGGTTTGTATGGCCTGGATAAAGACTATCAACAGGCAATGCAGTGGTATTTAAGGGCCGCGGAAAAAGCTTACATCCCATCGCAACAGAACATAGCGAATTTATATGCACATCGACTGCTAGAGAATCTGAATGACATTGAGGGGTATAAATGGCTAAAACTGGCAGAAGCGGGTACCGCAAGGTGTGCGCCCGGCACGATTGAGTTTGAAAGGAATATAAGTGAAGACGAGCGCCGACGATTGTGCCAGTTAGCAATTACAGGGCAAGGCAGGATACGTTCGATATTCAGAAAACGTATGACTGTGGAAGAAATTCAAAAAGCAGAACAACTTGCATTAGATTGGCAAGCCAGGAAATAAACGTCAGGACGGCTAAAGTAACTCAATGAAGTAATAGTCAGGATAAACAGGCAGAAAAAAAGCCCGCCGGGGGATCGAACGGGCTTTTTGATCATAGACAACGTACATAGAGGAGTTAAGGTTACAAAAACCAAAACTTTTTACCTACGAGCGCAAGTGTACGGTTGCTTAGCTGAACGGAGACTTAACAGGCATTGGCTGTTCAATACAAAACTACGAATGATTAATTATTGACCAGTTATTAATCACCGAAATTAGTGCCAACCTGCCTGGCGCTAACTACCCAGGGATGGTCAATGGGAACAATTTTGCGATTACCCGCGACTTCTTCGATCGGTACAGGCTCATAACCTTCGCCGCGTGCTGCAACCATGACACCAAACTGTCCCTGGCTAATCAGATCGGCACAGGCGGTGCCCAATCGTGTCGCAAGCAGTCGGTCATTCGCTGACGGTGTGCCACCGCGTTGTAAATGACCGAGAATAGATACTCTCGACTCCAATCCAGTGAGTTCTTCCAGTTGTTTTGCCAGGAGGAAGCTGTGATCAACCTGTTGTTCTTCGAATTTTTTAATGTCTTTCTTGATTTGTTTGCGCTGATCTTTGGATTCGGTCAATTCTCTTTTGGCTTCGAGAGCTGCAATTTTTTCATGGTCTGGTTTTGAAAGCGCACCTTCAGCCACAGCAACGATACTGAATTTTTTCCCGCTGCGAGCCCGATTTTTAATAGCCTCCGCAACGCTTTCAATTTCGTAGGGGATTTCCGGAATCAAAATCACGTCTGCACCACCTGCAATACCGGATCCAAGGGCTAACCAGCCAGCGCGATGGCCCATGATTTCGACAATTATTATTCGATGATGGCTATGCGCAGTACTGTGTAATCGATCAATGGCTTCGGTGGCAATATCCATCGCGGTTGAAAAACCAAAAGTGATATCGGTTTTTGCCACGTCATTATCGATGGTCTTGGGCAGCGTAATGACGTTCAGGCCATTATTCATCAAGTGCAATGCATTCTTGTGTGTGCCACCGCCGCCCAGACACACCAGTGCATCGAGATGATTGGCATGGTAATTTTCCACGATGACATCAGTCATATCCTGTACCTTGCCGGCAATTGTCATGCGATTTGGTTTATCTCGACTGGTACCCAGGATGGTACCTCCGACAGTCAATATGCCTGACAACACATCACCATCGAGGCGAACGGTTTGGTTTTCCATTAATCCACGAAATCCGCTGCGAAAACCTATCACTTCGATGTCGTAGTTCCGCTGGGCAGATTTTCCAACCCCACGAATAGCGGCGTTTAGTCCAGGGCAATCACCACCCGCGGTAAGAATACCAATGTGCTTTGCCATAATTATCCTTATTATCTGTTATATATTGCGGTAAGAGTAACAGAACTTGGCAAAATGGAAAACTTTGCGATCAATCGCTGCTATTTTAAAAGTGCTTCGATACTCGTCAACGGAGGCTGTGTCAATTTCAGCGAAATATTAGTTTTACAACGCGTCAGAAACGAACTACAGGTACTGGTATTCCTGAGACGGGAAACGGCAAATAGCGAAGTTAGTTTCACTATTTGCCGTGAGTAAAATGTATTTCAGTAAGGTAATAAGTAGAACTATTCTACCGGCCGCATTCGAATCTCAATACGGCGATTTTGGGAGCGGCCTTCGGCGGTGTCATTGCTCTCCACGGGTTGGTTTTCACCATAGGAAACCGCGGTTAATTTTGATTTGTCAACGCCTTGCTTTTCGAGCAACCTTACGACGCTGGCAGCGCGTGCTCCTGCTAATTCCCAATTGGTCGGAAACTTTTGAGTAAGACTGCCACGTA
>NZ_CDLKIE010000334.1:0-2551 GCF_975902315.1 Kaarinaea lacus
CGAATATCATCCGCCGGGTACGTGGCATCGATAGTGTTGTGCGCAAGGTCAGGTCAAAATAGCTAACTTACTTTTTCAGGATAAGGAAATGTCAAAACAAATTATTAAAACAGACAAGGCTCCACAGGCGATTGGTACATACTCACAAGCAGTAAAAGTGGGGAGTACCGTTTACTGCTCAGGACAAATCCCGCTGGATCCCGCGACCATGAATCTGGTAGAGGGTGATATGGGCGTACAGATAACACGAGTATTCGATAATCTGCAAGCCGTCGCCGAGGCAGCCGGTGGTAGCCTGTCAGATGTGGTGAAACTCAATGTGTTCCTAACTGACTTGAGCCATTTTGTCCTGGTCAATGAAATTATGGCTGAGTATTTTAATGAACCCTATCCGGCGCGTGCTGCAATCGGTGTGGCTTCCTTGCCCAAGGCTGCTAACGTTGAAATGGATGCGGTACTGGAATTGTCGGAATAAAACATCTTTTGCGACTGTTTATATTATCGATACCCTGGCCCCAGAGAAACCAAAGTTCCGCTTGTCTATTGACGCACCTGTAAGTTCGTTAAAAGGTGTCGGGCCCAGTGTTGCCGACAAACTGGCGCGTCTAAATATCTTTACCGTCCAGGATTTATTGTTCCACCTTCCGTTGCGTTACCAGGATAGAACACGCGTCAAGCCTATTGGTAGTTTACGTCAAAGTACTGAGGCCGTCGTTGAGGCTGAAGTATTACTTACTGATATCAAGTACGGTCGGCGACGCATGCTGTTGTCAAAGATCAGTGATGGCACCGGGTTTCTAACGCTCCGATTTTTTCATTTCAGTTCAACACAACAAAAAGGACTTGCGCCAGGTACACGTATTCGGTGTTTTGGTGAGGTGCGTTACTCAGGACAGGGGCTGGAAATGGTGCACCCTGAATACCAGATATTACAATCAAACAGGAAACTTGAAGCGCCCGTTGCGGAACCATACCTAACAGCGATTTATCCGACTACCGAAGGTTTTCGGCAGTTTTCATTTCGTGCTTTACTGGACCAGCTGGTCATTGATTCTAAAACCCTGGTATTGGAAATACCGGAATGGTTGCCAGAAACCCTCTTGCAAAGAATGAATTTCCCGTCATTGGCGGAAGCCATTGCTTATGTGCACAAACCGCCACTGGACGCAGCGGTTGATGTTTTATCAAACGGCCAACATTGCTGCCAACAGCGACTTGCGTTTGAAGAACTGTTGGCCCACCAACTTTCAATGCGCAGGTTGCGTCTTAAATATCAGCAACACCACGCGCCTGAATTTAAGGTAGATAGCAAGTTATCTCATCGGTTGCAGGCTAAATTACCTTTTTCTCTGACCGATGCGCAGCGACGTGTTTACTCAGAAATTCTAGGTGATATTTCAAGTAAACAACCCATGTTGCGATTGATCCAGGGTGATGTGGGTTCCGGTAAAACAGTTGTAGCTGCTTTAGCCGCTATACATGCTGTAGAGACCGGTTACCAGGCCTCTATTATGGCGCCAACTGAACTATTGGCTTACCAGCATTTTCAGAATTTCAGCCAATGGTTATTACCCCTGGGCATAAGCATTGAGTGGTTGTCAGGTAAGCTTAAAGGAAAAGCGCGCGAAACAGCGTTGCATAACATATCAAACGGGCCAGCCCAGGTCATCGTTGGCACGCATGCGTTGTTCCAGGAGGACGTAACGTTTAATAAACTGGGCTTGATTGTCGTAGACGAGCAGCATCGGTTTGGTGTGCATCAAAGAATGGCGTTGCGCAATAAGGGCAAGCAGGTTCACGAAAGTGTAGAGGTGTATCCCCATCAGTTAATAATGACAGCCACGCCGATTCCGCGCACGCTGGCGATGACAGCATATGCCGATCTAGATTGTTCTATTATCGATGAATTACCGCCGGGAAGAACACAGGTACAAACAGTAGTGATGGAAGAAGACAGGCGCATGGACGTTATAGAACGGGTTTACCAGTCCTGTCAGGCGTCCAGGCAGGCTTACTGGGTATGTACATTAATTGAAGAATCGGAGGCGCTACAATGTCAGGCTGCTGAAGATACCGCGCAGCAATTACGACAGGAGTTACCGGATATTGGTATTGGCCTGGTGCATGGCCGAATGAAGCCTGATGAAAAAAAGCGGGTAATGCAGGAATTCAAAAATGGAACCATTGATTTGCTGGTTGCAACGACAGTAATAGAAGTTGGTGTCGATGTACCGAATGCCACGTTGATGATTATTGAAAATGCGGAGCGCCTGGGATTATCGCAACTGCACCAGTTGAGAGGGCGGGTTGGTCGAGGGGATAAACAAAGTGCCTGTGTATTATTATATCATGCGCCATTGTCGCAACATGCCAGGGAAAGACTCGCTGTACTGCGTGCTACCAATGACGGATTTGTTGTTGCGCAGCGCGACCTGGAAATGCGCGGACCTGGCGAATTACTGGGTACACGGCAAACCGGACTGGAACAATTTCATATTGCAGATTTGCAGCGGGATCAGGAATTACTGCCTGAAGTTATCAAGACCGCAAA
>NZ_CDLKIE010000335.1:0-5251 GCF_975902315.1 Kaarinaea lacus
ATATCGACTCTTGCGTCCATCCCCACTTTTTGAACGGCAATGACAAGTCGACCATTAGGAGGTGAGTATTTCACTGCGTTCGATAATAGATTGTCTATAATCACGCGCAACATTTCTTTGTCACCACTCACAGCTATTGGTTCAAGTTTCGTCTTAAGATTCAACTTTTTGGCCATTATGGCAAGTTTTTGATCAATTAATACGCCATGTACCAGTTTATCCAGACTCACCTGCTCGTTATTCACCGTGGTTAACTTCGCATGTGCGACACTGAAATTCAGCAGATCTTCAATCAATTGCTGTAATTTACTGGTATTTGATACCAGAATTTCTACCACCTGTCGTTGCCGCTGATTTAAATTACCAACCACACCATCATCCAGCAAGTCTGCACCTTCCCGAATAGCGGTCAAAGGTGTTTTTAATTCATGGGACACGTGGCGCACAAACTTGGCTTTTTCCTCTTCTACTTCTGCAAGGCGCATGCGCAACCAGTCCAGTCGTTGCCCAAGATATTGTAAATCTTCCGGACCGGTGACATAAACCGGCTCATTAAATACACCACTGCCCAGGGTTTTAATGGCGTAGTCAATTTGACGTATTGGGCGTGAAAGAATAATCGAAAAAGTAATCACAATTACGATGATGGTTGGAATCAGGGTTAGTCCCACCCATACAAACTGGTTTTGTGCCGTTGACGCCATGTCGTGCAATACCTGCACCTCGGTATCGATAACACGGTTACTGCCCGCGAGTACTTTTCGTGCCAGCTCAGAAGCAATTCGAAACTTCTCGACGGCGTTTTTAGCCGCTGTGCTATTGTAATGTTGCCTGGTGAGCGTCCGGTATATGGATTGCTCTATATTAACCAGCGACTGCAGTTGATCGTGCATGGATTTATCGAGCTGAAACTCCAGCAGGTTTTCCGCCGCCTTTTTAAAAAGGGCATGATTTTCCTTAAAACCGTTTAATAAAGATGTGTCCCCCAGGATCTGGTACTGACGCCCCGTGCGTTCCAGGCGGGTGAGTATTTCCACCAGGGTTCGACTGGTCTGGGTGGCTTTCGCTGCCTGATAAACCGCTTGTTGGCTTTGCTTTGCCAGCTGATCCATATAAACAGCGGCATAGCCTACCGCAACCAACAATGGTAACACCGCAAAACAGAAGCCGATCAGCAACAGTTTTCGAAACGATTTTGGTTGGGGAAAAATCATAATAAGTTCTGTGCACTGCTCAGGCGCAGGCGACCCTGCCTATGGCTTGTGTTGATATATTGTGATGTTTGACATTATCGACCGGAATCTTTGGAACTTTGTAAATCGAGACCACAGCCCAGGGTTTAGCCATATTAAAACCGGGTTGTAATTAAAGCCTACGACCAGATTAAGGGTTATGCGCCAGGAATTTTTGCTACCCGCGTTTAAACTATATACCCCTAATAATATTACGGTTTTCACTGAATATCACTCGAAGAAACTTCTG
The DNA here is from genome assembly GCF_975902315.1 of Kaarinaea lacus. Taxonomy (NCBI): domain Bacteria; kingdom Bacillati; phylum Cyanobacteriota; class Cyanophyceae; order Nostocales; family Nodulariaceae; genus Kaarinaea; species Kaarinaea lacus. The sequence continues at coordinate 1,483 of NZ_CDLKIE010000335.1, forward strand.
GCTGGTATTTTTTATAGGTTCTTTCGAGTATGGAACATTATCTATTCTTGTGCCGCCGCTTAAGGCAGCTACCTCATGAGCGCATTACATCGCTATGCTTATGATTTATAAATCATTTAATGACACAAAGCAACCGCTTTCGCGCCAGTCCAAACGACTACATTTTCAACGGCCAATGCCGATAAACTTTTTGATCAGGTTTAATAATTTTATACAAAAATATGGATTTAGGTCCCTCAAACCGTACAACGCAAAACCAGGATATCGATGACTATCGCTCGCGTAGCAAGTTCATCGCCCTGGGATTTGTCGCGATTCTGGCACTGATCGTCTTTATCCTGGTGCTTTGGGTCAATAATGCCTCGAGCAGCAGTCAGCGTCTGAAAAGTCTCGTGGAACGCCAGACTCAAACTCGCCTGCTCGCTAATATGTTGTACGCTGTGCAAAAACGTTCGCTCGGCCTGCATCACATGCTGGAATTGAAAGATGCCTTCGAGCAGGATGATGAATATATTCAATTCCGCCAGTACGGCGAAATGTACCTGAAAAACCGCGAACAACTGCTGGCGACTCATCTCACCGAGCAGGAACGAGAAATTTTACGTACCGCTGACAAACTCGCCAACTATGGTGGTGTGGGACAGGAACGCATCGCTAACCAGATTATTCAGGGCCAGTTAATCAATGCGCGCCGTGAACTGGTTGAGGACATCATCCCAAACCAGCATACACTAGCTGATAAACTACGCAGCATTTTTGATTCACAGCGCAATGTTGTTGAATCAGAACTGCAATCAGCGACTACCGAGCACCAAACTACCTACTGGTTTATTTTTTCATTAGGCAGCGTAGCACTGCTATTGGGTCTATTTACAATCTTCGTGGTAAAACGCACCGCCAAATCAGAGGCCCAGCTATTCGACCAAAGCAAGTGGATACGGGCCTTATATGAAATCTCTTCCATGTCAGGCCTGTCACCTGATGAACAGATCAATGAAACATTGAAACTCGGCTGTCGGTTGCTGGGGATGGAAATCGGGAAAGTTTGTCAAATTGAGAAACTCAAGAACACCAATACCTTTCTCAATGTTGTGGCGCCTGAAGACTATTCGGTTAAGGCAGGCCAGGAGATTCCGCTTGAAAAAACCTTTTGCAGTTCAACAATTGATATCAACTCAACAATTGCAATTCCAAATGTACAGGAATCGAAATACGCCAGTTATCCCTGTTATGAGTTTTCGCACATTGAGTCATACATTGCGCTACCTCTGTACGTCAATCAAATCAAGTTTGGCACGGTTAATTTTTCCAGCATACAGCCGCGAAAACCATTTTCGGAAAATGATATCGACCTGTTAAAACTGATAACCAACTGGATCAGCGTAACATTAGAACGCAAAATTTCTCAGAAAATTGCGGTTGCGAAGGAAACCGCTGAAGCAGCCAATCAAACCAAGAGTAGTTTCCTGGCGAATATGAGTCATGAACTCCGCACGCCACTTAATGCCATTCTTGGATACAATGAATTACTACGTGAAGAAGTAACGGATGACGGACATGCACAATATCTTAGTGATATTAACAAGGTTGATATGGCAGGAAAACATCTATTGTCGTTAATTAATGATGTACTCGATTTATCAAAAATTGAGGCCGGAAAAATGGAAGTCTACCTTGAGGAGTTTGCCCTGAAACCACTCGTAGAAGAAATTCATGGCACAATAATGCCTCTCATTGAAAAAAACAAAAACAATTTTCAGCTTGAATACGATGACAATATCAGGATTGTTAATGCGGATCTAACCAAAGTCCGGCAAATATTATTTAACCTGCTCAGCAATGCCAGTAAATTTACCGAAGATGGTACAATAAAACTCATCGTAAACCAGGAGCACATTGATAAGAATAAATGGATCAAGTTCACTATTAAAGATACCGGCATTGGCATGAATCGCGAGCAATTAAACCGTCTATTTGTGTCCTTCTCGCAAGCAGACAGCAGCACTCAACGGAAATATGGTGGCACCGGACTTGGGCTTGCCATCACATACCGTCTCTGCCAGTTGATGGAAGGCACTATTAATGTCGATAGCGTTCCAGGAGTCGGTTCAACCTTCACTGTGTTGTTACCCATGGTCATGTCAGACCAGCAACCCGTAGACCTGGACGTCAAAGCAGCAAACAGCTAAGCTTTATTTCCCCACCCGTAAGCGCATACAATAACGCCTGTTATTATTACCTGTATTTGGTGGTTTAATTCCCCCATTCCATTCAGTGAGGCAGGAATATACTGTGGCGCCGGTCATTGAAGTAAAAAACCTTGTCAAGCAATTTGGCAATATCACTGCCGTGAACGGTATTGATCTCACACTGGACGCAGGTGGGTGCTTCGGATTACTTGGCCCCAATGGTGCTGGCAAAACAACCACTATAGAAATTCTCGAAGGAATTGCGAGTCCTAGCAGCGGCTCAGTGCTTTTTAAAGGTCATGCATTAGGGAAAGCCTTTAAAAATACAGCCGGCATCATGTTTCAGTCGACCGCATTACAGGAGTTTATTACGGTAAAAGAAACACTGGAGTTATTTAGCAAACTCTATCCAAAGACGACCCCCATTCCCGAGCTGGTTGAAAAGTGTGCCCTGAGCGACTTTCTGGAGCAGGATACTCGTCAGTTATCAGGGGGGCAACGACAACGCCTGTTGTTGGCTATCGCACTGGTGAATGATCCTTCCATTCTTTTCCTGGATGAGCCTACCACGGGCCTGGATCCACAATCACGGCGTAACTTCTGGAAACTCATCCGCGATATTAAACAGCAAAACAAAACTATATTGTTAACCACGCATTACATGGAAGAAGCCTACGAGCTATGTGATGAAATTGCGATTATGGATCATGGCGATATTATTGCGCGAGGCACACCTGAGCAATTACTAACTGAGCATTTTAACAGCATGGTGCTACAACTACCGGCAACGGATATTGATATTGAGAAAACCAGAATCCCCGTCAAATTTATGCAACATAGTAATTTGATAGAAATCGAGTCACAGGACATCAACAAAACCATTCAGTTATTGTTAGAAAACAATATTGACCTGGCAAATCTGAAAATACGCAGCCATACCTTAGATGACCTGTTTCTTAAACTAACGGGACACGAATTGCGCACATGAATGTAAAACGTTTTTATGCCGTACTTAAAGCCAGAAACTACGAATTTATTCGTGATAAGTCCGCGCTTGGCTGGAATTTCCTGTTCCCTATCCTCATTGTGGCTGGATTTGCGTTTGCCTTTTCCGATAAAAGCATTGATGTTTATAAGGTTGGTATTTATGGAGACCTGAATGAAACAACGCAATCTCGCCATCCTTTTTTCAAATCACAATACATAAAATTTGTACCGGTCAGCAATCTCGAGAAATCCATTATCAAAGTGGAAAAACATCAGCTGGATATGCTGTTTGACCTCAGGGAACAACGCTACTGGATAAACAATCAGTCTCCCAGCGGTTATATACTGGAAAAAGTGCTATTCGGATCGGAAGTTAATAATGTATCAGCTACAGAAAGTGGCCTGGACACTTCAAATGCTGGTCAATCGTCCCTTCCATTTAAGAAAACCCAGGTCAGCGGGGAGGAAATACGTTACATAGACTGGTTATTGCCAGGTGTTCTAGCCATGAATATTATGTTTAGCGCTCTGTTTGGCGTTGGATATGTCATCGTCCGTTATCGAAAAAACGGCGTACTTAAACGTCTTAAAGC
>NZ_CDLKIE010000336.1:0-4548 GCF_975902315.1 Kaarinaea lacus
GGGAAACTTTTTCCATCAAATCCATGTACGCCGGAATTTTTGTCATTGGCGTGTTGGGTTTTGTTTTTTCCTACACGCTGGATTTACTGGAACGACGCCTGGTGCCCTGGAAGGACAAGAAGTAAAACAAAATTACTATTGGTGTGTTGCTATCAACCGACCGCGATTTGTGCTGGCGCACGCATCACGTCGTCGAATGGCATGTAGTCAGGATTAAAAAACTGGGTTGCCACTTCATCAGCAAAATACTTTCCAAGTTTAGTGAGCCAAATATCCTGGTCATTCTCTTCCAGCAATCCCAGTTGTTTCAGCCAGGTGACTTCATTGTTGAAAAATTTGTTGATGGTTTCACCAGTACGTTCGGTAAATCGTTGTTTGTTAACTTTCATGTTTTTCAGCGGCAGGATAAATGAACGCCGCAATTCATCATCTTTAGTCCGCATCTTGCCGCGGTTAATTGCCACCTTGCCCTGGTCGATAAGGGAATAATAATTTTCCAGGTTGGCATCACCGACGTTAATGGCGAATACGCCACGCAGGGTAGACCATGCCGATACACCCACCCCGGCAACGTCTGCCAGGTCTGCCGCCCAGTCGCGTAAATAATGGGAAATATATTCAGGTTTTTTGGCGAAGCAGCGGGTTTGATGTTCATGAAAACCATGTTCTTCGGAAATCAGAATGCCAAGGTATTTCATTAGTAATACTTCATCCGTTTCGGGAAAACGTTCCGGATTTTTCCTGGCCTGCGCGATGATATTACCCTGTCGATCACCATGTTGCCTGATTCTTAAGCGGTAGAGTTGGTATCCTTCGATGTCCAGGCTGACTGCTTCAAGCATATGTTTCCCCCACATCTCAACGGTCTGGTTGGGGTAGCCGTAAATCAGATCAATAAAGACATTCTCAATGCCTGCTTTACGCATATTGCGAATGGATTCCAATGTTTCTTCATGGGTATGTACCCGGCCCATGTATCGCAATATGTCATCATCAAACGATTGCACACCGAGACTGATGCGATCGACACCGTAGTCTTTCATGATGCGCAGTTTTTCATAACCTTCCTTACCCAATAAGGTGCCAGGTTCAGCTTCTACGGAAAATTGGGTACATCCACTCAGATCGTAATGAGTGGTATACATTTTCATAAAACGTTCCATTTGTTCCGGAGAAGGATAAGTTGGTGTTCCGCCGCCAATGAGAACGGACTGCACGGGTATGGCGTCAACCCCCATATTCTGTTTATACAGAATCATTTCCCGTTCGAGGTAATCGAGATATACGTCGACTTCTTCCGCTTTGCTTTTGGTCTTGGTAATCCAGTGGCAGAAGGTACAACGGGAAGGGCAAAAGGGAATATGGGCATAACCCAGTAACGGTCGCTCAGGCCTTTGTTGCAGGTTTTCAAATATCGGCCCCTGATCCATGTCGGAAAACATGGTTAAAGGCGGATAGCCAATTACAGGAAAGAATTTTGCGCCACGTTCAGGCAGGATGCCCGAATCGCGGATAGATTCGACTCCGATGTCGCTCATTTCCTGCTGAGCGCGCTGGATCCAGTTTGCTACATTCATGTGTCGCCCCGAAAAACCTCAAAAAAGACAAGGAAAAACAGCCAGCGTTATGGTATTGCTGGCGCCGCCCCATTCCTTGTCGTCATCGTATTATTTTTTGTAGACCAGGTCTATGCAAATGCGTGATTTTTGACAATTCTTAACCAAATAATGCCCCCACTCAGCCCTGCAATTCCAATGGCGGCACAGATAATTTGATAGACCGGATATAATTCGAATTCATCAAATCCCATTCCATACATCGCGACGAAGCCAACCCAGGTAGCGCCCGAGCAATGATCAATCACCGTCATGTACGACATTGACAAAGCAACGAATACGCCTCCAGCAAATACTGTGTAGAGAGGCCCTGAAGGTATGCTAATTGCTTGATTCCGGTAGGTTGAGATGGTCCAGCCAAGGATGGCTGATACGCCAAGGTAGATTAGTAAGGTGTAGGTATCGTATTCCAGTGTCCACAAGTTTAATCCACTGCGTGGATCCTGGTGAGCGAAGGCAAACAGGGATTTTGTGGCTAAAAAATGCAGGGAACTCATGGGTTGTTCCGGCCAAATGAGCTGGAAAATACCCAGGAACTGGAAAATGGGTGTCAGCCCATGATTGACTATGGTGCCGTTGAGAATCACGACAAGGATAAGGCCGACTGCGAAGTGTATGGCCAGCACAATGGTGCTCCACAGCAACCACTGCTCTCTGAATTTGTGTTTATCGTGAAAGGAAAACATCGACATTTATTTGATAATACCTAAAATACGCCTCGAGTTCGAAACATTCGAGAATCGTCAGTAACGCTAGAAACAATTATGAGTACTTATGCGATAGGTGATATTCAAGGATGCTATGATGATTTACAAGCATTACTTGATACCCTCAAATTTGATTTCCGACAGGATACCTTGTGGCTCACAGGTGATCTGGTCAACCGTGGCCCACGTTCACTGGAAGTATTGCGTTTTATAAAGTCTCTGGGCGAATGCGCAGTGACTGTACTGGGAAATCATGACCTGCATTTACTGGCGGTGGCTTACGGCCACGAACCGCCTAAAAAAGATGATACCCTTGATCCTGTTCTGGGAGCGCCTGATCGCGATGAACTCTTACAGTGGTTGCGTACCCGGCCGCTGTTACATCACGACGAAATTCGAAATCTCACATTGATTCATGCCGGATTGGCGCCACAATGGAGCCTGCAGGATGCCATCCAGTGCGCACAGGAGGTGGAAAGCGAACTGCGGAGTGACAATTTTGGCGATTTTCTCTCCAGAATGTATGGCAATCAGCCGGACCAGTGGACCGCTGAGTTAAAACGTTGGGAGCGCTTGCGCTTTAGCGTTAATTGTTTTACCCGGCTGCGATACGTGAATGGTAATGGCCGATTGAAGTTGAAAACCAAGGGGGCGCCCGGCTCTCAACCGGAGGGATGTGTACCCTGGTTCCAGGCGCCAAAACGAAAAACCAGAAAAGAAAAACTGTTATTCGGGCACTGGTCCACCCTGGGATTTTATGATGCAGATAACGTCACTGGCCTGGACGGTGGATGTATTTGGGGCGGTAAGCTGATCGCTGTTGATGTTGATAAAGTGATATCAACGCAGAAAACCGAACCCATATGTGTTTGCTGTAAAGAGAAACAAAAGCCGGGTTTAACCAACTGATTGATAATAAAAACTAATACTATACGAATCACAAAAAATCGTGGCGAATTAAAAAATCCCACCTGTTAACCCTTTTTGAAATCTATTCCGTTTCACTCCTTAAGCATGCACATCAATGTGCAAAATCAGGAAGGAGTAAATCATGAAACGAAATCTCATTATCGCTTTAAGTTTATTAATTGTTGCCCTGTGGCTTGCCGCTTGCACAACCTCGCAATCACCGCAACGAGAATTGCCGCAACAAGAATTGCCACAACAAAAATTGTCACAACAAGAAAGACAACAGCCACAGCCTGTAATAGATGAAGAACATGCTGCCAATCAATCAGGTTCCGCTGTCGATCAGGCCACTTCCCAGGCTTCGCCAGATCCTGTTGCGCCAGTTAAAGAAAAGAAACGGCCACCAACCAGGATTGCAGAAAATGATGAAACAACAGCTGAATTAGCTCAATCGCAACCAGGATCTTCGATAGCGGTTACTTCGGTGGTTGAGGAGCAGCGCAAGCAGGAATCTGCAAGTATCAAGCAGCTGACTAAAGATGCGGCGGAGCAGGCGGTTCTGGCGCAACCTGTCGCGCCGGCATCCAGGTCATCGGTTGCCGGAAAGCTTTCTATGATGCAGGCAGCGGGTATCGCAGCTGGCTTGCCACCGAATATTCGTTTTCCCAGTGAACCTTTAGACCGGGAAAACTATGCACATTTTGATGATCATCCCGTGCTGCGTGTTGCGGAAAAGCCTGTATCAACTTTCAGTATTGACGTTGACACCGGTAGCTACACGAATACCCGAAGAATTTTGCATGAAGGCAGATTGCCCGCCAAAGATGTGGTGCGCGTGGAAGAGTTTATTAATTATTTCAACTACGATTATCCAGGCCCTGAAAACAAAAGTGTTCCCTTTAATGTTGTGACTGAAGTGGGGCCAACACCGTGGAATCCGCAAACACACTTACTGCATGTCGGCATTAAAGGTTACCAGGTTCCACAAACTTCCCTGCCGCCCAGCAACCTGGTGTTTCTAGTCGATGTATCCGGTTCCATGCATTCTGCCAATAAGCTGCCCCTGCTGAAAAAATCGTTGCAGTTATTAACGCAAAAGCTGCGTGCGCAAGACAGAATATCCCTGGTGGTCTATGCCGGTGCCAGTGGTGTCGTGCTGGAACCGACTGCAGGAACTGAAAAGGCTAAAGTGTTAACGGCACTGGAATCCTTGACAGCAGGTGGTTCAACCAATGGTGCCGCAGGTATTCGCCTGGCGTATTTAAAGGCACAACAAGCCTTCATCAGCGGTGGTATCAATCGCGTGATTTTAGCAA
>NZ_CDLKIE010000337.1:0-2947 GCF_975902315.1 Kaarinaea lacus
AATATGGCCGGAGCCTTCTCCACCCAATAGCCAACCGTCCTTTTTTAACAGTTCCATCACATAGCGATCGCCAACTTTGGCACGCTTGAAAGCCACCCCGGAATCATTTAAGGCACGCTCCAGGCCCAGGTTACTCATGACAGTGCCCACAACACCGCCATTCAGCGTGGAATCCACTAAACGTGATTTAGCAATGATATAGAGAAGCTCATCACCATCAACCAGTTCGCCTTTATGATCTACCATTAGCACTCGATCACCATCGCCATCCAGTGCTATACCAAAATCGGCGTTCTGTTCCACAACTGCGCTCATCAAGGCTTCGGGTTGAGTACTGCCAAAACCATCATTAATATTCAAGCCATCGGGGGATGTGCCAATCGTGATTACGTCGGCGCCCAATTCATCAAACACACAGGGTGCTATATGATATGTCGCACCATGCGCACAATCCACGACAACACGCATACCTTTCAAATCGACTCCCAACGGTACGGTGCTCTTACAAAATTCTATATAGCGTCCCGCCGCATCCTCAATACGTTCAGCCTTACCAAGCCTGGAAGAATCAACGCAGGTAAATTCTTTATCTATTTCCGCTTCAATGGCCAGTTCAATTTCATCAGAGAGTTTTGTGCCCTTAGAAGAAAAAAACTTGATACCATTATCTTGAAATGGATTGTGCGAAGCACTAATGACGATACCTGCTTGCGCATGTAAAGTCCTGGTAAGGTAAGCAATACCCGGGGTTGGCATAGGGCCAAGTAACAAGATATCGATACCAGCAGCCGACAATCCCGCTTCCAGCGCGGATTCAAACATGTAGCCGGATATCCTGGTATCTTTTCCAATTAGCACCTTGCTACGTCGTCCATCGCTATCACCGAGGACACGGCCAACCGCCCATCCCAGCTTCATGATAAATTCCGGAGTTATTACTCCTTCCCCAACACGGCCTCGTATACCATCGGTTCCAAAATATTTTCTTTTCATGCTTACGCTACCTTTAAACAGAACGAACTGCGCTAACAGTTTTTAATGCATCATTAGTGGCGCCGACATCATGAACACGCAGAATGTCAGCACCCATCCATGCTGCCAGTGTTGCCAGGCTAATGCTGCCAATTAACCTGTTTTCAATGGGCTTATCTAATATAGCACCGATCATTGACTTTCGAGATACACCAACCAGTAATGCTACCCCTAACTCTTTAAATCTTTTCAATTGCTTAAATAATAATAAATTATGCTCTAAGTTCTTTCCAAAGCCAAAACCGGGATCCACTATTATCCTGCTCTTATCAATTCCAGCGTTAAGACACGCTTCGACACGTTGCTGTAAAAAATAAAAAACTTCTTCCACAACGTTGTTGTAATGAGGGTCTTTTTGCATGGTTCTTGGTTCGCCTTGCATATGCATCAAGCAAACAGCCACATTACTACCAGCAATTACGTCCACTGCACCAGGCGCACGCAAGGCATTTACGTCATTTACTACGTGTGCTCCAGCAACAATAGCGTTGGCCATTATTTCTGGTTTACTGGTATCTATTGAAATTATGGTATCGGGAAGTTCTTTTTGAATGCGCTTTATTACGGGCAATACGCGCTGACGTTCTTCATCTATTGAAACTACCTTGGCACCGGGACGGGTTGACTCACCACCAATATCTATTATCGCCGCTCCATCAGCCACCATGTTTCGAGATTGTTGCATTGCACTATCTACAGAAACAAATTGACCCCCGTCTGAAAAAGAATCGGGGGTCACATTCAATATACCCATTATGCAGGGACTGCTCAGGTCGAGCAATTTATCTGCGCATTGTAATGCGTTTGCCATGCTTCATTTAGAACTGTTGCGAAGCCAAATATTTACTTGCTCAGCTAATACAAATGAAGTGGTTTAATGTTCTCCCGCAGGACCGCCAATGCTGCTATCAGTTTTACTGTCCTTGGGTTTTGTTTCCTTTTTTTCTTCTTTACCGCTAGGACCTGGAGGTGGCTGATCAGACCAGTCTTCTGGAGGTCTGGGTGATTTTCCTGCCATAATGTCGCTGATTTGATCCTGATCGATCGTTTCATACTTTATCAGGGCATCAGCCATCATGTGTAATTTATCCATGTCTTTTACCAGGATCTTTTCTGCCCTCTCATAATTTTTATCAATTAATTTACGAATCTCTTCATCAATAAGATTGGCAGTCGCACCTGAGACATTTTTATGCTGAGTTACTGAGTGGCCAAGAAAGACTTCACCCTCATCTTCACTATAAGTTAAGGGACCCAACTTTTCGGACAATCCCCATCGAGTAACCATATTACGAGCGATCTCTGTAGCACGTTGGATATCATTACTTGCACCAGTGGTCACACTGTCTTTACCAAAAATCAGTTCTTCAGCGATTCGTCCACCAAACATACTCGAGATCTGACTTTCTAACCGCTGTTTGCTGTAACTATAGCGATCTTCTTCAGGTAAAAACATGGTGACGCCGAGAGCACGACCACGAGGGATAATTGTTACTTTATAAACTGGATCATGGGATGGAACATTTAAACCAACAATCGCATGTCCAGCTTCGTGATAAGCGGTGAGTTTTTTCTCGTCTTCGCTCATCACCATAGACTTGCGTTCCGCACCCATCATTATCTTGTCTTTGGCTTTTTCAAAATGCGCCATATTTACCAGGCGTTGATTTTCACGCGCTGCAAATAACGCCGCCTCGTTCACCAGGTTCGCTAAATCGGCACCTGAAAATCCAGGCGTACCACGCGCAATAATGGTTGGTTTCACATCATCGCCTAAAGGTACTTTTCTCATATGGACTCGCAAGATATGTTCGCGTCCACGAACATCTGGCAATGGCACGACAACCTGGCGGTCAAAACGACCGGGACGCAATAAAGCAGGATCTAATACGTCGGGACGGTTGGTGGCAGCAAT
>NZ_CDLKIE010000338.1:0-6306 GCF_975902315.1 Kaarinaea lacus
AATAATATCGCCAATGCCCGCATAACGGCGTTTGGAACCTCCTAGCACCTTTATACATTGAAGCCGACGCGCACCACTATTGTCAGCTACATCCAAAACCGTTTGCATTTGAATCATCGAAGTATCTCCGCAATCCTACTCTTAACTTGCCAACTAAACTATTTTTGCTTTTTCGATGACGCTCACTAAACGCCACGTTTTAGTTTTTGAAATTGGGCGACATTCAGTAATCGATACTGTGTCACCAATCCCACATTCATTATTTTCATCATGAGCATGTAATTTCGTCGAGCGAGTTATGTATTTCCCATACAATGGATGCTTCACGCGGCGTTCCACCATCACAGTGATGCTTTTATCCATTTTATCACTAACAACACGCCCTACTCGGGTACGAACAACTTTTTGATCTGTACCTGTGCTTTCACTCATGCTTGATTACCCATTTCAGTCATAATAGTTCTAATGCGCGCTATCTCACGACGCACAGTCTTAAATCGTGCTGGATTACTCATTTGTCCAGAACCTTTTTGCATACGAAGCGCAAATTGCTCTTTCAACAATCCTTCCAGCTCTTCCTGCAATTCTTTGGAATTTTTCTTCCGCAATTCTTCAGCTTTCATCACATCACCGTACGTGAAACAAATGTTGTACTTATAGGCAATTTGGCGGCCGCTAAACGAAACGCTTCCCGCGCTAATTCTTCAGACACACCTTCCATTTCAAACAGCATGCGGCCTGGCTGAATTTGTGCTACCCAATATTCCACAGAACCTTTACCCTTACCCATACGAACTTCCAATGGCTTTTTAGTAATAGGCTTGTCCGGAAATACACGAATCCAGATCTTACCGCCACGTTTAACGTGACGCGTCATGGCACGACGACTGGCTTCTATTTGCCGGGCAGTGATTCGACCGCGCCCAACTGCTTTCAGGCCAAATTCACCAAAACTAACCGAACTGCCGCGTATAGCGAGCCCACGGTTTTTGCCTTTCATCTGTTTTCTGAACTTGGTACGCTTTGGCTGTAACATAACTTAAGACTCCACATTCGCCGTTGCGACTTTTTCAGTTTGGGCTTCAGGTATTATTCCTTTCTCAAGAACTTCACCTTTAAAAAGCCAAACTTTTACACCTATAACACCATAAGTAGTGTTAGCTTCCACTACACCGTAATCAATATCCGCACGCAAAGTATGCAAAGGTACGCGACCTTCGTGATACCATTCAGTACGCGCGATTTCTGCGCCATTCAAACGTCCAGATACTCTAACTTTTACTCCCAGGGCACCGAGACGCATTGCATTGGTAACGGCACGTTTCATGGCGCGACGGAACATAATGCGTCGTTCCAATTGCTGCGCGATATTTTCCGCTACCAGATGGGCATCCAGTTCAGGTTTACGGATTTCTTCAATATTAATATTGACCGTAACGCCCATCATTTTGCTTAATTCCATTCTTAACTTTTCGACGTCTTCACCTTTTTTACCAATCACAATGCCAGGTCGTGCGGTGTGAATAGTAATTCTGGCGTTATTAGCTGGACGCTCAATTTGCACACGGCTAACAGAAGCATTGGCAAGCGCTTTACGGATGTGCGCACGCACTTTTAAATCCATATTTAGATTGTCCGCGAAATTTTTTGAATCCGCATACCACTTAGACGTCCAGTCTTTGACGATGCCTAGTCGGATTCCAATTGGATGTACTTTTTGACCCATTAACGCCTCTCTATATCTCTGCTTGCTTTGCTTTTAATAGAACGTCCGTTATCGATTAATCTATCTTGTTAACAATTAACTATCACTTACGGTCACGGTAATGTGACAACTACGTTTAAGGATACGGGTGCCGCGACCTTTCGCGCGTGCGCGATAGCGACCTTGATATCGACCTTCATCCACATAAATTCTTGAGACCTTAAGTTCGTCGATATCAGCACCTTCATTATGTTCAGCATTAGCAATAGCTGACTCCAGGACCTTTTTAACGACACGCGCAGCTTTTTTAGTGCTGTATGTTAAAAATTGCAGGGCGTTCTCGACATTTTTGCCCCGAATCTGATCAGCTACCAATCGGCCTTTTTGTGCCGAAAAATCTGCATTTTTGAGTTTTGCACTAACTTCCATACGCTAACCTTTTACTATTCGCTAATCCGCTATAAAACCGTTTTACTTACCTTTTCGATCGCCAGCATGACCTTTAAAAGTCCGCGTTGGCGCAAACTCACCCAGCTTGTAACCAACCATATCTTCGGTAATAAAAATCGGCACATGCTGTCTGCCATTATGAACAGCGATGGTTAAACCAATCATGTCCGGCAATACCATGGAACGCCGTGACCAGGTTTTAATGGGCTTTCTGTTTTTTTCTTCCGCCGCTTTAATCACTTTTTTCATTAAGTGATCGTCAACGAAGGGTCCTTTACTGACTGAACGTGGCACTGTGTTTTGACCTCTTCAGTTATTTCTTGTTACGACGGCGTACAATCATGCCATCAGTTCGTTTATTACTACGTGTTTTATAACCTTTGGTAGGTACACCCCATGGTGTAACGGGATGACGACCACCTGCGGTACGGCCTTCACCACCACCATGCGGATGATCCACAGGGTTCATAGCGACACCGCGAACCGTAGGACGAACTCCGCGCCAGCGTTTCGCACCAGCTTTACCGAGAGAACGTAAATTATGTTCACTGTTACTGACTTCACCAATTGTTGCTTTACACTCAACGTGTACTTTACGCATTTCACCAGAACGCAAGCGAATCGTTGCGTATTCACCTTCGCGTGCAACTAGCTGAACAGATGTTCCTGCACTGCGAGCAATTTGAGCACCTTTTCCGGGTTTTAGCTCAATACAATGAAGCGTACTACCCATTGGAATCTGGCGTAATGTCAAGCAATTACCTGGTTTGATTGGTGCTTCGGAGCCAGACATAATTTCAGCACCTGCAGCAACTCCTTTTGGCGCGATAATATATCTACGCTCACCATCAGCATAAAGTACTAACGCAATATGTGCGCTACGATTAGGATCGTACTCCAGACGCTCAACACGACCAGGAATACCATCTTTGTTACGTTTAAAATCTATAACCCGATAGTGCTGCTTGTGACCACCACCTCTATGGCGAGTTGTTATACGACCGTGATGATTCCGGCCGCCACTTCGGCTTTTCTTTTCTAAAAGCGCCGCATGTGGCTCACCCTTGTGCAACTCAGGCGAAGACACCTTTACGACAAAGCGCCGGCCCGGTGAGGTTGGTTTAGATTTCTGTATCGCCATTTGATGGATTCCTTAACTACTTAACCTGATTCGTTCTCTGAAGACCTTTTATTCGCCTTCCAACATTTGAATATTTTGCCCTTCTGCAATTCGCACGTAAGCTTTCTTCCAGTCCTTACGACGACCAAAGCGCTGACCAAACCGTTTCACCTTACCCTTGTTATTCAGTACAGTGACGGAATCAACTTTTACGTCGAGCATTTTTTCAACGGCATCTTTGATTTGCTGCTTATTGGCATCTTTTGCAACTTTGAAAACATATTGGTTACTTTCAGCGCGCAGCAAAGAGCCCTTTTCAGTGACGTGATGCTCTAACAAGACATTCGCTATTTTTGAGTCAATCATGCGAGCATCCCCTCAATCTGTTTTACCGCATTTACGGTCATGAGCACCTTATCACTATTAACTAAAGCAACCGGATTCACACGTTTCGCCTCGCTAATATCAACATGCTTCAAGTTACGAGATGCCAGGTACAAGTTATCATTTAATTCATCAACAACTATCAGCGTGTTTTCCAGACCCAAAGCTTTCAACTTTTCAGCTAATAGTTTTGTTTTTGGTGCATCAAGACTTAAATCGTCAATTACCATTAAGCGTTCCTGGCGTACTAATTCTGACAGAATGTTACGCATAGCACTGCGATACATTTTTTTATTCACTTTTTGTGAATGATCCTGTGGTTGCAGCGCGAATGTCATTCCGCCGGTACGCCACAACGGGCTGCGAATGGTACCAGCGCGAGCGCGACCAGTACCTTTTTGGCGCCAGGGTTTTGCGCCACCACCGCTTACTGCAGCACGGTTTTTGGTAGCTCTGGTTCCGCTACGCGCACCTGCCAGATAAGCCGTTACTACCTGATGAACTAATGCCTCATTAAATTCGTTCGCAAAATTCGCATCCGAAACTTCGATAGTTTTTTTCGAGGCTTTACCTGTAGCTGTTGTTAACTGTATATCCATCTTCAAGCCCCTTAACTACCAGTCTTACCGGAACGTGCTTTTACAGAAGCGCGGACTATAACATCGCCGTCTTTTGCGCCAGGCACTGCGCCTTTAATCAACAATAAATTACGTTCAGCATCTACCCGCACCACTTCCAGGTTCTGGGTTGTTCGTTTTACATTTCCCATATGACCGGCCATACGCTTACCCTTAAACACACGACCAGGTGTCTGGTTTTGGCCTATAGATCCAGGTGCGCGGTGCGAGATTGAGTTACCGTGGGTTGCATCCTGCATGCTGAAATTGTGGCGTTTAATGACACCGGCAAAACCTTTACCGATGCTGGTGCCTGTAACATCGACGCGTTGACCTTGAGAAAAAATATCAACACCGATATTTGAACCCTGCTCGATATCTTCACCTTCACCATCATTCAAACGGAATTCCCATAAACCACGACCTGGTTCAGTATTCGCCTTGGCAAAAACTCCAGTACTGGGTTTATTCACGCGTGAGGGACGACGGCCACCTGTAGTTACCTGCACGGCACGATAGCCATCCGATTCAATGGTTTTTACTTGAGTAACGCGATTGGGTTCAACCTCGACCACTGTGACAGGGATAGACACGCCGTCATCAGTGAACACGCGAGTCATCCCCGCTTTGCGTCCAACAATACCAATTGTCATCTTTATTTTCCTCTACACCGCACCGATTTCGATTGACCGATGCTGACTTACGTTTAACTCCAGCGTTTAGCCGCCGGTTACACAAAAAAATAAAATCCTGTGACAGCAAAAAAGGCGCCGTCAAAAATAAATAAGTTTGTAAATGCGCGTACTAGCTTAATTTGATTTGAACGTCGACACCGGCTGCCAAATCCAGCTTCATCAAGGCGTCAACCGTTTTATCGGTTGGATCTACTATATCCATCAAACGTTTATGCGTGCGCATCTCATATTGATCCCGCGCATCTTTGTTAACATGCGGGGAAATCAAAACAGTCCAACGTTCTTTTTTCGTCGGCAATGGAATTGGGCCTTGCACCTGCGCACCCGTACGTTTTGCCGTTTCCACGATCTCACGCGCGGATTGATCAATAAGGCGATGATCAAACGCTTTTAAGCGAATTCGAATTCTTTGCCCAGCTGCCATTCTATTTGAACCCTTTTCCTAATATTCGAACGTTGTTTAACAATTTTTGGGTGGCGAATCATATCACCACCCGGCCATACTTGGTACTACTTTTTCAATGTTATTCAATAATTTTCGCGACGACGCCGGCACCCACGGTACGTCCGCCTTCGCGGATCGCAAAACGCAGCCCGTCTTCCATCGCAATCGGGGCGATCAACGTCACTACCATGTTCACGTTGTCTCCCGGCATCACCATTTCCACGTCCGCCGGCAGCTCGACCGAGCCCGTCACGTCGGTGGTCCGGAAATAGAATTGCGGACGGTAGCCTTTGAAGAACGGCGTATGACGACCACCCTCTTCTTTGCTTAATACGTACACTTCCGCTTCGAATTTGATGTGCGGGGTGATCGAACCCGGCTTGGCCAATACTTGACCACGCTCCACTTCTTCACGCTTGGTACCCCGTAAGAGCACACCCACGTTGTCACCCGCCTGGCCCTGATCCAGCAATTTACGGAACATTTCCACACCCGTGCAGGTGGTCTTGGCCGTGTCTTTGATTCCCACGATTTCCACTTCGTCACCCACGTTGATGATGCCCCGCTCCACACGACCGGTCACCACGGTGCCACGACCGGAGATGGAGAACACGTCTTCCACCGGCATCAGAAAGTCGCCGTCGATGGCGCGTTCCGGTTCCGGGATGTAACGGTCCATTTCTTCCACCAGTTTGTGGATGGAGGGAACCCCAATATCGGAGGTGTCGCCTTCCAGCGCTTTCAGCGCCGAACCCACCACGATGGGGGTGTCGTCACCCGGAAATTCGTAGCTGTCCAGCAGCTCGCGAATTTCCATTTCCACCAGCTCTAATAATTCTTCGTCGTCCACCATGTCCGCTTTGTTCATGTACACCAGTATGTAGGGCACA
>NZ_CDLKIE010000339.1:0-2651 GCF_975902315.1 Kaarinaea lacus
TGAATAACTTTATCGCCGATGCATTTAATGACACATTGGCCAGCATTGCTAAAACAAATCCGATTTGGGCGAGCAGCAGTGTTATTTCCATGACCAATGGTTTCCGTTTTGATACGGTTGTACTCCCACCCAATAACCTGTTGCCTGCCGATGTTGAACCAACACCAACAGGTTCTGAATATCGCGATGGTCGTGTACAGGGTGAAGTGACGCTGCGTGATATTTATAGTTACTTCCCGGTACCACCCGCTTTAGTTGCTGCGGACTATGCAGGTATTGCCATCGAACAAAACCTGGATAGCATCCTGGCGAATGTATTTCATCCTAATCCTTATATCCAGCGTGGTGGCTGGTACTTAGGTTTATCTGCCAACATGTCGCAAAAAGTGGATGTTGAGCGTCTTCCAGGCAGTTCTTCAGGTTCACGTATCCTGGAAACCAAAATTGACGGCAGCGTGCTGGACCACAGCAAGCGTTACGTCATCGCTTCCTGCTATGGCCACACGTCAGCTATTGGCCGTTCCTGCCGTCTGGAAGGCGGAGCCAACATGGTGTTTTATGCACTGGCAGATGGTGATGACTATACAAGCGCTATCACCATGGAAGCGCCTACATCGCTGGAAGGTTTAATCAGCAACCATCCTGGTCAAGGTGGCGTGGGGAGTTTTCCTGCACCCGATAACTTCTTGCATCCTATACACGCGCTTCGCCTGTATCTGGACAAGATTGGCACTATCACTGAGGCGCAGTTTGGTGAAGGCCGTGTGGCACATGTAAACGCGAATGTTATCGATCCTGTCACCAAGACATACCAGGAAGCGGAACTACCACATTCTCATCTTCCCGGTATTGTGCAGCCCATCGATGGTATTGGGCCAAGCTGGTTGGAGCGAGGCGTGATTGTTTACACGGTAGAATAACCCACAGCGAGAGACCTGTTTTTGTGGGGTTATTAACCACGTAGGTTTCTGATCTGGGAGTTAATTGAGCGGTCGTTTGCTTGTCAGACGGCCGCTTTTTTCTTGCTCACGAATAATTTCTTATTTCACAGTAGGTTGCGAGCTACATTTGAAGCAAGATCAGGCTTAATTCAGGTTGATGTCGAGTTCAGATAATTTGAGCGATTAGCAACCAATAGAAATATTTTTTGCAGATTTTGAAAATTTGCCTGATTTTTTTCTATTTTTAATCAATTGATTATAAAGAAGAAAATATGGGCAGATGCGTAATACTCTAGCTTTAGGGCCAGTTGTCAGATATCAAAAGTGGCATTAAGCTATGTGTAGCACTTCAATAAGCGACAGTATAAATATTAACCAGATCGCTTTCGAGGATTGCAGTAACTCTTAGTTCCGAATTCGTTAGATAGCACGATGTGTCATACGAGCGGTAACAACAAAACACATCGTAATATGTTTTTCACTTTAAGAAAGCGCATTGTATGCATTAATGCAGATAAAGTGAAAAAGTTTAACAGGATTGCATTAGTAAAGGTTTAGTTTTGGGTGCTTCTTGATCTGTCATGGTTGGGAAGCAATGTAAACGGACATCCAGCGATGGATGTCCGTTTTTTTATGTTCCAAAAAAAAATAGTAAACAATAGAAACAATACCTTAATGCGAAAAAATATTAGCGAGCGTTTTATGGTAGCGAACGAAGTAAGTCAAACCTGTAACTAACTGCATGTAATAGCCATAGAAGTGACAACAAATTATTTTAAGTATTTAGTTTTCAGTTTTACTGCTTAGCGGTATTTCTGACAGCTTTATATAAGTAGGTCCTTCGCTGGATAGCTGGCTTTGAAAAAGCGTTATCCGAGTGACAGGTAGTTTGGATGAAAAGGGAATAGATTCCAGTTTGGTGCGCTTGGGAAATGATTTTTTGCAACGGCCCAATGTTAAATGGCCCTTGAACTGCCGTGTTTCAGGATCCAGGCCTGCTGCAACAGCGCATGACTCCAGTACATCGGCAACAGCAAGTAACGCATCGCTGTGCGGTACAATCGCGGCAACTACTCGTGGTTTCTTGAAATGTGGAAATAACCGTGGTTCTTTAAACATGAGTGTAAACGGTGCGCTTTTTGCCAGCTGGTTTTCGACTGACGCATTCATTGATTGAAGTATTTCTTCCGTAACATCACCCAGAAAACGTATGGTTAAGTGCAGGTTCTCATTGGCGGTCCAACGGACGTGTTCACTCCATTCATTCACTTTTAGTTGTTCCACGATATGTAGTGCTGCATTACGCACTTCATCGTTTAGCTCTATGGCATAAAACGCGCGAATTTTTTTATTCATTCGGGTCTAACTTTAATGTTATTGTTCAGGAGTTACTGCTACTGGGATATCTTACTGTGAGGCTCATTTTGGCAATCTAGCGTGGACCCAGTATAATTTCAAGCGCTTTTGGTTTTTGCAGTTTGAGCAGATAGTGGCAGGTAATCGCAGCACTTACCTGGAAGTTTTCACCTGTGAGCTGAAAGAAAGATAGTGGTGGATATTCAATCTGGGCGTTTTAAAGGAATCCGGGTTTTTATTTTGAAGTTGTGAATTAGGAGTTGTCGATGAAAGTGCAGTCAGTTATTGAAGAAAAATTGGCAAACGGTGTCGATGCGATGCACCTGGAAGTGGTGAATGAAAGTAATAACCACA
>NZ_CDLKIE010000340.1:0-4933 GCF_975902315.1 Kaarinaea lacus
ACTATTCCATGTTTTATTTTTAACGATGCCCCTTTTTACAGTGTACGTTGGTGGCTGGGATGAATTTATCGGTGCTATCAGGTCAAATAAAACAGTATTTATTCAAACTACCGGTATTATTACGTCATCTTCAAAAAAGAGAATGAACTCTCACCGCGATAGTCAATACCGCCACAAAAT
Source organism: Kaarinaea lacus (assembly GCF_975902315.1). Lineage (NCBI taxonomy): Bacteria > Bacillati > Cyanobacteriota > Cyanophyceae > Nostocales > Nodulariaceae > Kaarinaea > Kaarinaea lacus. The sequence goes on from NZ_CDLKIE010000340.1 coordinate 181, forward strand.
ATTTTATGGATATATGGTTGAAGGAATTATGTATGTATCGGATACGATAACATTTGAACCCAGGTATGAAAATGTCGATGAGCTGTTAAGAAAATATCCTGCGGAAAAGGAAGTGATAGTTTATTTTGATAAAAATGATCCGGCGTTTTCTGTGCTTGAGCCCAATACAGTAGGGTATGATCAGTTAATTAGAGGTATTTGGGCTGCATTATTTTGCATCATTCTTTTCTGGGTAGCCGTTTTTGTCAGGTTGAAATATAAAATTTACTGGTAAGATACCCACAATCTCAAATAATGGATTTTGACACGCTATATACAGTGGCTCACTGAAGTGTGTTTGAACACCGCAAAAAGTGTGGTGTTACGTAGCTGAAAATTTCAAGACGGACTGACTGTTTTTAAGACCTGTGGAAATAACTAAAACGAAGTACACGTTTACTTACAACACTCCGATGCTCGACAGCATGCTGATGATAGGTCTCGTGTTTGTTGTATGGGCAGGTTCCGTTTTCGAAATGAATGAGCATGGATTTAGTGGCGATTCTTTTAGCAAAGTGACAACAAGTATTGCGCTGTTTTATTTGTGCTGGCATTTTGTTGCGAGCCGAAAACCTCGAGAACTCTACTTTAGTGAAGACGGGGTTGATGTTCCAAACACATGGTTGCCAGGCGTGCTGACTAAGCATATTGCATGGCAGGAGATTCGTGACATTGATGTATGCAGTAAAAAAGGCCTGGTAACTATTTGTTTGTATTTGAATGGAAACAATAAACACCATATCTATGTTAAGGCGCTGAAGGCATACTATGCGAACAGACTGGTGAGTCGGCCAGGGGAGAAGCTGTTTATCTATTTGTGCCAGATAGTTGGAATTGAAAAATAAATTGAAATAAAGCTGTTCGCTCCAGCCAGTGAATATCCATGTAACAGTACTATGTCACAATGCTCGGTAAGACTCGATTGATTTCAGGATTCTACGAAGACTGATTTTTAGATCACAATGCCTATACGTCTGCTTACTCCAGATTCTGATGAATTAAGTGTCCATAATTAAGAATTGCGGTCTGTTAATGAGTAATTACTACCAGAAAGCAGACGTAAATAATTTACCTCAAAAGTAGACTTTAACTTACGTAAGAAACGACTTTCTGTTGCGCCAGACGCAATATCCATATAATCTGACTGACATAATCTACTAACTATTCGAATGTCTGGGGGGACGGTGAATAGAATAAAAATCAATCTCTTATTATCACTGCTATTGTGGATTTGCTGCACAAGCGTGTTCTCTGCTGAATTTAATGTAAATAGCACGATAGATGCTGTTGATAGCAATCCCGGAGACGGTGTTTGTGAGACTGCACTGGGAAATGCCGTTTGTACTTTGCGTGGTGCCATTCAGGAAACAAACGCTCTACTTGGAAAGGACGCTATTAATGTACCCGCGGGTATCTACACTTTGACCTTAACTGGCGTTGAAGATTTTAGAACATACGATGATTCCGTTCTTGATCTTGATATTACCGACAACCTGGATCTTGTTGGAATTGATCGTGATACCACTATTATAGAGGCTGGTGTTACCCGCGGTGCTTTGGGTAGCAATGTCTTTGCGATTCAACGCCTGACAACTGTTTTTATGACCGAAATAACCGTTCGTCATGGGATGATCACTGAATTCACAGGAGCAGGCATTCAAAATACCGGTCACCTGACCATTACGAATTGCCATATTAGAGATAATACTGCGGATAGTAATAGTAATGGTGGTGGAATCGGCACCTCAAACGGAACAACAATCGTTGACAACTGTACTTTTAGTGGCAACGAAGCATTGGCTGGTGGTGATGGTGGGGCCGCTTCCGGAGGCATTTTCCGTAACAGCCAGTTTACTAATAACACAGCAAGTCGAGGGGGTGCTGTTGCTGGCGGCTCTGTAGATAATTGCTATTTTGAGAATAATTCTGGAGGATTTGGAGGCGCTATATCAACAAATAGTCCGATCAGGAACAGCGTATTTATTAACAATAGTGCTACTCGGGGCGGAGCAATCTATGCCTCAATTGGATCACCTGTTATAGAAAATACGCAAATCCTTAACAACACCGCTACTGATGGGGGCGGTGCAATGTATTGTGACAATACAAACCGTGTAGTCGTCATAAATTCTCTAATTTCGGGTAACAGTGCTTTTACAGGCGGCGCCATTCACAGCGAACAGGGAGCTGTTAATGTTAATAACACTACCATCACCAATAATTCCAGTAGCCAGGGGGGCGGTATTTTCAATGGCATGAATGCGCAATTTTATGTTCATAGCTCCACTATTTATAACAACAGCGCAACTTCTGGTAGGAATATTTTCATTCCACCAGTCCCCAACGCCAATGTTTATATCAAGAATTCGATCGTTGGGCATTCTGGTACGAGTTCAAGTTGTGAAGGGAGCGCCATTATTTCTCAGGGTAATAACCTGGAAACTGCAGACACTTGTGGTTTCGATCTGCCCACTGATTTGCCAAACACTGATCCACAATTAGCCGCGCTCGCCGAGAATGGTGGGCCCACGATGACATTAATGCCGAGTGCTGGCAGCCCCGTTATCGATGCGGGTGATGTCTCAGGATGTCAAAACTCTTTCAGTGAAAGGTTTACGACTTCTTATGAGCCTGCGGAAATTGACCAGCGTGGCGCAATTCGAACTGTTGATGGTAACGATGATGGTAGTGCAATTTGCGATATAGGCGCCGTTGAATTTGTTCCTCCGACCGTCAACTTAGCGCCTTTTGCTAAAGCGGGAGGCGATATCGTTGTTAGTCCTAATTCTATCGTCAATTTAAGTGCAAATCAGAGTTATGACTTTGATGGCAATGTGGACTCTTATTTATGGGCTCAAACGGCAGGATCAACAGTTAATCTCAATGGTGTAGATACTATCAACCCATGGTTTACTGCGCCGGACGCAAGTGGAACATTAACTTTTGAATTGGCCGTTACCGATAATGATCTGGCTGAAGGTCAGGATTCGGTTGATGTTATTGTTAACAGGCCACCAATCGCCCACGCTGGTGATGATATATATATACCGGCCGGCGATACTGGTAATTTTGACGCAGCATTGAGCACGGATGATGGAACTATTGTTAGTTACGACTGGGAATTTCTGTGGGGATACATACCAGGCACAATTAACGATCGTACGGGGATAAATCCGCCAATTCCAGGAGCTGGTAATGTAATTACCAACATTTCAAATGTTTACCGTCTCACGGTCACCGACGATCATGGATATACCGATACTGACATGGTGGTTGCTCACGTTATTCAGGTAGAAGGAAATATCCCGCCGGTTGCGAATCCCGGAGAAGATATTACTGTGTTACCTGGTGCAGTAGTAGAACTCGATGGTAGTGGAAGCACTGACAGTGATGGTACAGTTACCAGTTATCACTGGTCTAATGCATATGGTATTAAAATTAGAGAGCCTGAAAGTAGCATTATTAGAGTTGTAATGCCCGAAGCCGAAGGGCGATACAAAATAGATTTGTTCGTTGAGGACGATGGCGGTTTATCGGGTGCTGACTCTATTACGATTACGGTCTCGAGCCAGACTAATCAATTACCCGGTGCGGCCATTGTCGCGCCTGCCAGGGCGAATATTGGTGATACTGTTACGCTGGACAGCAGTAGTAGTACCGATGTTGATGGCAATATAGTCTCATATGAGTGGTCGCAACTATCGGGTGATAGTGTTTCCCTTACAAATGTTGGTAACAATTCAGAGTTTGTTGCGCCTGACAGCAGCACTGCGCTGGTCTTTCAATTGCGAGTGATCGATAACGAGGGTGGGCAGGATACGGCTATCCATGAACTGAATATCAATCAAAGACCAGTTGCTGTTGCGGGAGATGATGTAAGCGTAGAGTCTGGTGTGCCAGTTAACCTGGATGCCGCCGGTAGCCTGGATAATGATGGTATTATTCAATCATATTCATGGTCACAACAAAGTGGACCAGCGGTAACTATTCAAAATAGTAACACTAGCACTGCATCCTTTGAAACTTTAAATGTTGAAGGTGAGGTTGTAATTACCTTGGCTGTCACCGATAACGAAGGCGCCTCAAGCACTGATACGTTAGTCATTACAATCACGGCGCAAAATAACGATACCGACACACCTCCTTCACAAACGCCTGGTACCGGCACTAACGTTGACAATAGTCCCAGCGGAAGTTCTGGTGGTGGGGCAATGGGATTGGAATTCATATTTTTATTGACGTTAATAATGGTACTGCGACGAAATGCATATACAGTATTTACAGAAAATATTGGATAAATATGATTAGTGCAGTACATAGAATATTAAAAAATGTCCCTACGCTATTAGCTATTCTTATTTTGTCTGGATGTAGTAGTGGGGGCAGTGATGACAATAGTAAATTTCGGTCGGAAATCTTTGATAAACCCATAGATCCAATTTCGTATAGCGGATTAGATAGTTCGGCTGAGGTAAACAAAAAGAACTTGTCTGACGTAGTCGTTAATTATTTTGTTGTTCACACCCTTTCTGATGTTCATTTTTCTCAATTTATGGAATTGGCTCCGTATTTAGCTGATGCGCCTAATAGTATCTTCACCGAAGACTGCGATGATGGTGGGACAATTTCATACAGAATTTTGACGGATGCTAATAATTTTTCGTTCGCCAATGTCTTTTCGGAGTGCTCAATTGGTGGCAGTATTTTAAATGGC
>NZ_CDLKIE010000341.1:0-3659 GCF_975902315.1 Kaarinaea lacus
AATTCTGGTGACACGCATCACAAGCATCGCTCGTTGCGACATGATTGACTGATTTGCCACTGGCGGCAACACCATCGTGACAGGTTATGCAGTTTCCAGAGAAGTTTGTATGGTCTACGACCGTTCCGGTTGCCCAGTTTTGAACATTGTGGCAGGTATCACACTCATCTGTGGTAGGGATATGATTTACACCTTTCCCGGTGGCAATTACATTGTCATGACAACTTGAACAAACACCAATAACCTCTGCATGGTCTACTGCGCCAGGTGCCACAGGCGTCCAGGGCGTTGGCCCTGGTTGATGACAAGCTTCACAGACATCCGTTGTGTTTATATGACTAGCGCTCTTGCCAGACGCAATCACTGTGTCGTGACAACTGAGACAGGTACCCGTGACCTGCGCGTGATCAACATTTGCTGTGGTAACAGGAGTCCATGCCGTCGTCCCTGTATGGCAGGCTTCGCATAAATCACTGCTAGTAATGTGAGCAGGCCCTTTACCTGTGGAACGGACACCATCATGACAATCAACGCAGGATTGACCAGTGACGGTGCTGTGATCAAAAAGTGGTACCAGCCAGTCCGTTGTGGCATGACAGGCATCGCAGGCTTCGGTAGTTGGAACATGATTAGCACCCTGCCCTGTTGCGCTTATACCATCATGGCAACTGGCACAGGTCCCGATGACTTGTGCATGATCGACGAGTGGATCGACGGGTATCCAGATCGCTGTGTTATGACAGGACTCACACAGGTCGGTAGTGTTGATGTGGTTCTGATTTTTACCGGTGGCACTCACGCCATCATGACAATCAATACATGCCTGACCCACAACGACTGTATGGTCAAATGTGACCAACCAGTTTTGTGTAGAGTGACAGCTGTCGCATGCTTGTGTTGTTAATATGTGATCCTGTGCTTTGCCCGTTGCAATGACACCATCATGGCAGCTTTCACAGCTACCGGTTGTTTGCGTGTGATCTACAGCGATGACAGGCAACCAGGCTATGGATGTATGGCAGGCATCACAGGTATTGCTTGTCGTAATATGCCCGTCACTTTTGCCACTGGCAACAATACCGTTGTGACAACTATAGCAAGTGCCTGCCACCTGGGTATGATCGACCTGTGCTGCGGGAGTCCAGGCCGTTACATCGTGGCACGTTGCACAATCATTAGAGGCGTCGATGTGACTGGGATTTTTTCCAATAGCCAAAGTACCATTGTGGCAACTCACACAAGTACCGACAACCTGCGTATGATCCACCCTGATAACAGGAATCCACATATCAACGGCATGACAGGCCGCACAATCATCGGTAGTTAATAAGTGATTACCGGCTTTACCACCCGCTATCAAATTATTGTGGCAACTGGTACATGTACCAACAACTTCCCGGTGATCAACTCTATCAGCAGGAACCCATACGGTAGTGCCATGACAGGCGTTGCATTTATCTGTTGTTAAAATGTGGTCCGGTGCCTTACCTGTTGCGTTAACACCGTCGTGACAAACAATACAGGCCTGATCAATTACAGTGGAATGATCAAACGAAACAATCGTCCAGCTATTAACACTATGACAGGTATCACATTCCATGGTGGTAGGTATATGCGCTGGATTTTTACCTGTCGCCGTAACACCGTCATGACAACCTGAACAGGGAGTACCTCCGACAACGCTGTGATCCATAAATGTTGTTACAGCAGACGCTTCAAATCCTAGCGGTGTATGACAGACATCGCAGTTTTCAACGGTTGGAATATGATTCGAATCCCTGCCTACGGCAAAGGAGCCATCGTGACACGTTTCACATTTTTTGGGTAAGCCTTCGAAAACCCCGCCAAGATGACAGGATTCGCAGTCAGCGACAGCATGGTTACCTTCTAAAGGGAATCCCGTAGAGATATGGTCAAAGGTGTTTACATCTAGATCATCGCGATCGAAATTGAAACCTGAAAGGTTATCAACCGACCAGGCATTTGAAGCAAAAAGAATTAAAAGCGCATAAATTAAAAGCGTAGCAAAACCTTTGCTAACTAAATGTGCAATAGTTAGCTGCCCGCTTGCCGTCATTTTTATTATTAACAGCCTGTCAAACACCACGTCTCCCGACAGAGCTGTGAATTTGTTTCAGCACATACGCAGCAACAGGCATCAGCCTGCATTCACCCTGTAAAGCTCTCCCTCAAGGCGATGAAACAGTGATTAACAACTCTGTAGCGAAGTGACGTTGCCCCCTGGCAGACGCCTGCATTTTAGTAAAACTACTGAAGTGACTCCGGTGATGTACTTATATTCTGCAGTTTAGGATGAAGCACTACTATTTTGTTTACATACATAACGGTCGTGAATCAGGAATCGATCGTTCCAGTAATCACTCACATTTCCCTTAAAGCCATTGCCATATAACCATTGCCGGCAACACGGTGGCTTTCACACTTAAGTAACGATTACGACGTACTTAATGTTACGAGCTAGTGTAAAGGATAATACGTATAGATTGCTGCGGATTAAAATGTAGTCAATATCTGAGGTAAAACAGGAATATGCCGAGTTTAAGGTAATTTTTAAGAACATAGGTGAATATTTCGGCGACTGTGGATGTTAAAGTGACCATCCATCAACCATGTTTATCAATACTATAAGTATTACTTTCGTAGGTAGTGTATAACTAGAGTCTACTGAAGAAATTCTTTATTATTTTTACTGCCTGCAAAACACGGCATGGAACAACGACGCTTATCAAGAAAGCTGTTAGCGTTTTTTGTTTCCCAACCAGTCTTCCATACCTTTCCACCCCTTACCTTCATATACTTTATAAGGCGTTGCTGGAATATCAACCGGTTTACCTGCTTTACGAAGACCACCACGGCAGTATTTCCGCCATTCCGAACTGTTTTTTAAACCAAGCTTTCTGACATAGGAGCGCGCTTTATTGAACGAGCGCCAATGCGCCTGGTGATAAGAAATGTTTCCGGTACCCAGCCAATCACCATAGTTGATCCAGCCTTTTCCGTTATATCCCATGTGGGGACTGGCGGGAATATCATCCGGTTTTTCAGGAAGATTCGGTATCTGGCCCTTAACATATAAGCGCCAGTCATTTTCGCTGGTTAATCCCAGTTTCCGTACAAATGCCCTGGCTTTCGTAAAAGGCCGGTAGTGCCGCATCCGAGTAGAAACATTCCCATTACCTAACCAGTCACCGTAGCCATCCCAGCCGTTCTCGCCATAGACAAAATTGGGATTTGAGGGGATGTCATCGGGTTTTTTACCCAGATTCTTAAATTCGCCACGCACGTACGCACGCCACTCCTGATTGTTTTTTAGACCCAACTTGCGCACGTATGCTCGTGCTTTTATAAAAGACCGCCATTTTGACATCGTTTTACTACTCTCCCTAACTGTGATTTTTTCCCCTAACAGTAACTTAACTATAACCATCGCTAGTAACTGCGGTCAGTGAATTAAATCACTAATTTCTGTGAACAATTACCATTTGCTTTCTTATTCTTTGATACCAGGTTGAGAATTTTTTGAATAAATTTTGCAATCGCACCTTCCTAAGCGAAAGTGCGATTGCATTTGCTACTACAGAGGGAAGTCGTTGAGTCTACATTCCACCCATACCGCCACCCATACCCATCGGCGGTGG
>NZ_CDLKIE010000342.1:0-5610 GCF_975902315.1 Kaarinaea lacus
GGCCGATCCATATAAATCATGAAGCCGCCGAAAAAATTCGCTAACAGATCACGCGCCGCAAAACCGACTGCGATGCCACCAACACCTCCAAAAGCAAGCACGCCGGAAACACTAAAGCCTAAAGTCTGCAACACCACCAATGTTGCGGTAATAATTACGGACAAGCGCAGCAGTTTGGTAATCGCATGAACGGTTGTTATATCGACCGGCTCTTCTTTTGTCTTACGATCCTCGATAATGCCTTGCTCTGCCCTTTTGATAAATCGGACCAGAAACCAGGTAATAGCAAGAATAACTAAAATGTTGTAAACCGGATCGGCATAATCAAACAGCGGCGATCTGGTATTGAGCTCGGCAATATCTGTAGCGACATATATCCCGGTTCCCCAAATGACAAGACTGACAGGCCTGATCAGCGCGAATACCAGCGCGTCATCCCAGTAATTTCTCGTGGATTCAAACTTGCGCAGGATGCGGCGAGCAGCTGCACGCTGGAAGAAATCTATTGATAGTGCTGCCAGCACAATAAGAAAGATATTTACTATCCAAACACTTTCCTTGCCGATATTCAGGAATTCAAAATCTGGCACGATACACCCTTTCGTTACTTACCAAATGGTTATTATTAATTCTTGCTTCTTGTTTTAAGTTATTATAATTATTTATTACCCTGTTACTTTGTTATACATCAAGCTCCAGCGTATCCCCAGCAGACAAATCATCTACCAATGCCACCGCGTTTTTCCATTGCTCTTCTTTTAGCATTTCCTTGCGATTAACAAAGTGCCTGCCATGCATCCTGGCCAGTCGCACATGGGACACTGGATTATCCAGGTTGCCCAGCTTATCCAGCACCTTTGCCGCTGCATCGGGATCATTGCATACCAATGCCATATCACATCCAGCATTGAGTGCCGCTCTCGCCCTGTCAACTACATCGCCTGCAATACTGGCGGCCTCCATACTCAAGTCGTCACTAAAAATGACGCCCTGGAATTCCAGCTGATTGCGGAGCACTTCATTTAACCAGAACCTGGAAAATCCCGCCGGGTGCGGATCGACGGATGAATACACGACGTGCGCCGGCATAATGCCCGCCAAACCATTTCGTATCAGGCGTTCAAAGGGTACAACGTCATAGGCAACGATATCTTCAAAGGGTCGTTCATCCACCGGGAATGCGACATGGGAATCCGCTTTTACCGCGCCATGTCCGGGGAAGTGTTTTCCCGTTGCGGCCATGCCCGCATGTTGCATGCCCCGTATATAAGCTATCGCCAGGTCTGCGACAATTTCCGGGTCCTTACCAAAAGCGCGGTCGCCAATAACATCACTAATACCACGTTCTATATCGAGTACGGGCGCAAAACTGAAATCTACGCCGACAGAACGCAATTCAATCGCCATTAACCAACCGCAGGTTTCAGCCATGCGCTTGGCGCGCTTTTTATCCTGCTGATAGTGCGCACCTAATTTTGCCAGCGGTGGCAATGCTGTAAAGCCTTCTCGAAACCGTTGCACTCGCCCGCCTTCGTGGTCTACAGCAACCAGCAGGTGTGGTTCCCTCACCTGGTGAATGCTCTCAACCAGATCGGTGATTTGTTCAGGAGATTCATAATTGCGGGTAAACAATATAACGCCACCCACTAGCGGATGTTCTAACATTTCTTTCTCTTCAGGCTCCAGGCGGGTGCCTTTGAGATCAACCATGACAGGACCTAGTGACATAATCTTTTTCTCTTTAATGTGTCATTTCGCGCAATGTTGTTAATCATAAACGTAATAACTGGCAAGCTTGTTCATTTGGCAGAACCATCATTCATACTGGTAACACGCAACCGTACATCAAAATAGTCCCGGAGGCGATCTCCCAGCAGGTTGACTGCCAGTACCACTAACATCAGCGCGATACCGGGAATCAACACCATATGTGGCGCAACCAGCAAATAGCGCGCGCCATCGCGGATCATACTGCCCCAGGATGCTTCCGGTGGCTGCACGCCCAATCCCAAAAACGATAATCCAGCTTCCGCGATGACAATACTGGCAATACCAAAACTGGCTTCAATAATTATAGGCGCCAATATCAAAGGTAATATATGTTTATAGAAAATTGTCAAACTCTGGGTACCCAGGGCAATGGCCGCCTGGATATGTTCGCGTTGTTTGACGCTGAGCACCTGGGCCCTGGCAAGGCGCGCATACCCCACCCAGCCTACAACGCTCAATGCAATGACAACATTTTCGATACCAGGTCCCATTATACCTGCCAGCGCAATGGCCAAAAGAATACCGGGAAATGCCAGAAAAATATCGATGATTTGAACAATCACCTGGTCAAACCAGCCACCATAGTAACCACTGGCAATCCCCAAACTAACTCCGGTGATGACTGAGACAATGATGACCCATATCGCCACCAAAAATGATGTTTTTGCACCCAGCACCACCCGGTCAAATATTGGTCGTCCCAGATCATCATAACCCAGGACGCTTCCCTCACCCGGCGGCAACAGTATTTTCTCCAACGCGATCTCGTTGGGCTGCAGTGGCAACAACGGCCCAAATAGAGCCAACAGGCACCAGCATATTATTATAGCCGCAGGGAGCTGCCCCAAAACCCGGCGAATGTTGAATTTTTTAATGGCGATCACATTATTCAGATGCACTTTCCTGCCCCAATCGAATACGCGGATCCAGTACACTGTAGAAAATATCCGTCGCGATATTTACCAGTACATAGGTCAAGCTAATTAACAGGATACATGTTTGAACCAGTGGATAATCACGCTTCTGAATAGCGTCTATGGTGAGTTGACCTATGCCAGGCCAGGAAAAGACCACTTCGGTAATCACAGCACCTGCCAACAGGGCGCCCAGTTGTAATCCTAACAAGGTTACGACAGGCAACATGGTATTGGGCAAAGCATGAAGAAATATAACTTTGAACGTAGACAATCCTTTGGCTCGCGCGGTGCGAATATAATCTTCATTGATTACTTCCAGCAAAGTGGCACGAACCATTCGCGATAAAATTGCCGCCATTGCGGTCCCCAGGGTCAAAGCAGGTAAAATAACCGATGCGCTTGTATCGCGCCCACTCACGGGCAACCACCCGAGGTACATGGAAAACAACAGAATTAATAACGGCCCCATCAGGAAATTGGGAATCGACACTCCCAGCAGTGACACTGTCATGGCACTGCGATCCCAGGAAGAGTTTTTATGCAGTGCTGCCAACACCCCCAAAGGCAATGCTATGGCGATAGCAAACAACAATGCCACGATAGTCAGCTCAACAGTGGCGGGTATGCGTTCACCGATAATATCAACGATGGCCTGCCTGGAATGCAGGGATTCACCGAAATCCAGCCGCACTAAATGATAAAGGTAGTCACCCCATTGAACCAGTAACGGGCGATCCAGGCCCAATGCATGACGCAAATTTTCCCGATCAGCAAGCTGTGCAGACTCCCCCAGCATGACTTCAACCGGGTCGCCAGGAATAAGGTGGATCATAAAGAACACCAGACTGGTAACACCAAATACGACAATGCCTGCACTTATCAAGCGCGATACAAGAAAGTGTCCCATGATGTTTACATGCTAAGTTAGCGATTTGCAGTCATTGAAACGAACATACACGCGTTACACCTGCCACTTTTTCAGGTAACTATCATAAAGCGCCTGATTCATTGCGGTAGCCCCCCGCTGTTCGCAAATTCTCGCGGCAAATTCCAACGCCCGTTCCAGCGTTGCTGATAATGGCCAACCGTAAGTCAATCCCAGAATCACTACGGCGGTGAAGGAGTCACCAGCACCAACAGTATCAACTACATTGGCTTCCACAGGCGCACCGGAAATCATGTCATCCTTGCTAATACAAAAAGCACCATGCTCACCCTGGGTAACAATTAACAACTCCAGGTCGTAAGTATCCAGAAATTCCCTGGCAAAGCTGAATAATCCAACAGTACTGTCGCTATCTACTTCCATGAGTGTCAGCAACTCATCTTCATTGAGCTTGACCCATGATGCCTGGGACAGCGATTGATGCACATCCTCTTTGCCCCACCAGGGGGGACGCAAATTGATATCCACAAAGGAAGGAAGCATAACGGCCTCCAATACACTATCCAACATGGCGCGTGATTGGCTGGTACGAGTAAGCAATGAACCATGGTACAACAGAGAGAATTCTTTCGAATCGAGCAAGCCTAACACTTGTCTCGGTTCAATGTTATCGTATGCCTGATCAGGTTCAATATCATACCCTGGCTGGCCGTCCACCAGACTGACCGTCACTCTCCCGGTTGGATGTTGTGAATCTTTTTGAATACCATGGGTATCCATACCCCAGTCACGCATGGTTTCCAATACCATCTGCCCATGCTCGTCATCGCCCACACTGGAAATCATCAGTGGTGACAGGCCAAATCCCTGCAGATGCCATGCTACATTAAATGGCGCACCACCCAGCACCGAGTTCCCGTCCGGGAAGCAATCAAATAACACTTCGCCGACGATAACCGGAGTTGTATTCTCAATAACAGTCAAAGCAAAACTCCCTTTGTATAAATTCCGCTGTCAATGAAGCACAACACCAGCGAATCAATCGCCCTGCGGCTGAACACTTTCCGCCAGGGGCCTATATTGCAATGCATAAAACATTTCGAGATAACGCCGTGTTTCATCGCGCTCCAGGTTGGTAACGTACTTCCAGAACCCGTAGATGCGCGACAATGTCATCATGCGTTCAGCATACAAACGCCAGGTGTAGCGTTGTTCAACGCGATCCAGTCCACCATGGGACAGGGTTTCCCAATATGATGGATCGTTATTGCATTTCTCAAAAAATTCCGCAATCAGGTCTGCGGAAAGATCACCGTGGTTTGGGTCGATATGAAATCCGGAAATGCCATGCTCGATAATTTCCGACGGCCCGCCGAAACAGGTAGCAAAAGTGGGGACACCACAGCTCATGGCTTCAATCACTGTCAGGCCAAACGCCTCGAACAATGCGGGTTGCACAAACACTCCACGCTTGTCGGCAACATAGCGATACAATTCTCCCGCAAATTGTTTATCAAGGCGCATTCCAATCCAGCGTACCTGATTATCCAGTCCGTATTGATTTATGAGTTCGTGCATACGACCGATTTGCGCCCGCTCATCATCATCAGATGACGATGATTCGTCAATATAACCGGCAACGGCTACCAGGTTGGCCAGGCTTCTGAGCTTTTCGTTTCGTCCGTACCATTCGACCAGACCCGCAATATTCTTGATGTTATCCAGTCGGGCCATGGTAAATATCAGTGGTTTATCCGATTCTGCGAGATGACCGCGAATGTTTTCATTGTCCTCATCATGGTAAATCAGTTGCGCTATTTCATCATGCAAACCTTGCAAACGACGCTCACTATCCTGGTAGGAAAAATAAATATCAGCATCAGCACCGGGTGATACGATATTAAACTTGGGATCGTACACATCGACACCGTTCACTACCCGGTATAAGCCAGGCATGGTAAAGGCGCTATGGCTTTCATACTGGCCAACACTTTCGTCATTACCGGCAATTTCCTGATAGGTGCTGGTAATGATAAA
>NZ_CDLKIE010000343.1:0-3349 GCF_975902315.1 Kaarinaea lacus
GGGTGTCCATTTTAAATGGCCAAAGAAGGTATACATCCCTTTTGCCTGTCCCATGAGTGCAACGCCAGCGGCGGAACCGATTGATAGCATGCTGCCACCAACGCCGGCAGTTAATGTTACCAGTAGCCATTGACCCTGCGACATGTCTGGACCCATGCTCAGCACCGCAAACATGACAGGTATGTTATCAACGATGGCTGAGAGGATGCCTACCATCACGTTTGCAGATGTGGCTCCCCATTCTACATACATAACCTGTGATGCCAGAGAAAGGTAGCCAATAAAACCCAATCCGCCAACGCAGAGCACAACGCCATAAAAGAAAAGCAAGGTATCCCATTCGGCTCGCGCAACATTGTGATAAACATCGTACTGTCTGTCATCCGCCGCACTGGCTTGTATGGGATTAGTTATGACAGATTCCTGTATGGCAAAAGACTTTTTCAGGTAAAAACCAAAAAACTGCAAATAAGCAAGGCCAGTCATCATGCCCAGCATGGGTGGTAAATGTAAAAAATTGTGGAAACTAACCGCTGTTGCAATGGTGAGAAAAAACAGGAACATGATTCGCCTGGCGCCACGTTTCATTACAACAGTATCGGTGGTCGGTGCTGGCGTTTCATTGGGAATGGCAAAATGCATAAACGCCGCTGGCACTACAAAGTTTACCAGTGCAGGAATAAACAATAAGAAGAACGTCCAGAAGTCGAGGATACCACGTTGCCATACCATCAAGGTGGTGATATCACCGAAGGGACTGAATGCACCGCCGGCGTTTGCAGCGATGACAATATTAATACAGGAAATACTGACGAAACGGGGACTGTCGACCCCCACAGCCATGACCACTGCGCACATAAGTAAGGCGGTTGTTAAATTATCGGCAATGGGGGAGATGAAAAATGCCAGGAAGCCGGTGAGCCAGAACAGTTTGCGATAGCTGAAATTTCGTGACACCAGCCAGGCCCGTAGCGCATCAAAAACGTTTCTTTCTTCCAATACATTTATATAAGTCATTGCAACCAGCAGGAATAACATCAACTCTGCAAATTCGAGCACGTTGTGGCGAACCGCTTTTTCGACTGCATGGGAATCACCCATACCCGAATAAACGGCAGCAATCATCGCCCAAATGATTCCAGCAGCGAGAATGACAGGTTTGGATTTCCTTAGATGGGTGAATTCTTCAGCCATTACCAACAGATAGGCCAGGACAAAGATTACAATGGCGAGATAACCTACCATGTGTGAAGTAAGACTTACGGCAAGTTGGCCAGACTCTGCTGCAAGGGCGACGCCGGAAAGTGAAAATAGTATTAGAATCAGAAATAAGCCAAATCGAGTGCTCATGGTTGTCTCTTAGTTTGTATTATTCAAAGTTGGTGGTTTGTGCGGCATTTGTTGTCCGCATTATTTTAATTTATTTTATTGTGCACCGGCCGTGATCGCGATGACGCGTGCACTGGTAAATGCCCGGCGAGACTGAACGCATCCATCAGTTCAATCTGCCGAACAAGCTATTGTTGGCGCGTTGGCGGGATATTGTAGTCGTTTATGACAAAATGTGCACGTGTTTGGCGATGATCACGTAAAAGACAGGTTTTTTGTCGCTATTTTATTTATAAAAATCCTGGTACCACTCCACGAATCTGGCGATTCCATCTTCTACCGACGTATCTGGTTTGTACCCTACGTCCTTGACCAGGTCGCTGACGTCCGCGTAGGTATCAGGGACATCGCCCGGTTGCAATGGCAACAGGTTGAGTTCCGCTTTCTTGCCCAGGCAATCTTGAAGCACGTTTATATAGTGCATGAGATCCACCGGTTGGTTGTTGCCGATGTTATATAAGCGGTAGGGCGCTTTGCTGGTGGCAGAGTCAGGTGCATCTCCATTCCAGTCAGCATTGGGCTGCGCAACGTTGTCCAGCGTGCGGATGACCCCTTCTACGATGTCATCAATATATGTGAAATCGCGTTTATGATTCCCATAATTGAACACATCGATTGGTTTGCCGGCCAATATATTTTTAGTGAAGAGAAACAACGCCATATCCGGACGACCCCACGGTCCATAGACGGTAAAAAAACGTAGTCCGGTGGTTGGGACCTGGTACAGGTGGCTATAAGTGTGAGCCATGAGTTCATTGGCCTTTTTACTGGCCGCATACAGGCTGACCGGGTGGTCCACGTTGTGGTGGACGGAAAATGGCATATTGGTGTTAGAACCGTAAACGGAACTGCTGGACGCGTAAACAAGATGTTCGACATCATTGTGTCGGCATCCTTCCAGAATGTTGGTAAATCCAACGATGTTGCTGTCTACATAGGCGTGGGGATTCTCCAGTGAATAACGAACGCCGGCTTGCGCGGCGAGATTGATGACACGATGCGGCTTGTGTTTGCGGAAGGTTTCTTCCATCGCCTCACGGTCTTCAATGCTGATTCGCACATCGGTAAAACCAGGATTGTCTTTTACCAGCGCCAGGCGTGCTTCTTTCAGGGATACATCGTAATAGTCATTGAGATTGTCAATGCCGATAACTTCGTCACCACGCTCGAGTAGTCGCTGACTCAGTTTGTTTCCGATAAACCCGGCGGTGCCTGTAATCAATACTTTCATTCTTGTAAATACTCCAATGCTCTTTTCGAACTATAAGCGGCCGTCAACTGCATCCCTGGGCAACATGCTTTTTACATCAAAGACTACAACATTGTCTTTACCTAATTTCCGAATATTCTCGGCGCCCATCTCATAGAATTGCTGATGGTTAACGGCGACGATAATGGCATCGTAGTGATTTTGCTTGAGCTCGGTAATTGGGGTGATTCCATATTCGTGTTGCGCTTCTTCTCCGTTCACCCAGGGATCATATACTTCAATGTTAGCATTGTAATCTTTGAACTCGTCAATGATATCAACAACGCGGGTGTTGCGAAGGTCAGGACAGTTTTCCTTGAAGGTTAAGCCCAGTATTAACACGTTGGCTCCTGCTACATGCATACGACGCTGCGTCATGGTTTTTACTACGCGGTTTACCACCTGTGCGCCCATCTCGTCATTAATACGGCGTCCAGCAAGAATGATTTCCGGTTGGTAACCGATTTCCTGTGCTTTATGGGTTAAATAGTAAGGATCTACACCAATGCAGTGACCACCGACCAATCCTGGACGGAAAGGAAGGAAATTCCATTTCGTACCTGCAGCTTCCAGGACTTCCAGTGTGTCGATGCCCAGCTTGTGGAAGATCAAAGACAGTTCATTAATCAACGCAATATTCACATCGCGTTGGGTATTCTCAATGACCTTTGCTGCTTCCGCTACCCGAATGCTACTGGCCTTGTGTGTACC
>NZ_CDLKIE010000344.1:0-6938 GCF_975902315.1 Kaarinaea lacus
ACCGTACCATCAGCTCGAACCAAAGTGGCTCCCTGGACTGTCAATGTTGTTCCCACTCGTGCGGTTACATTTCCTGACACTACGTCCATGGTGCCACCAGGCACACTGGATCCCGCATACACCTGTTGCGCAATATAACGATGCGCTCTTACATGAAAATCACCGATAGCGATTGTCGCGCTAAACGCCGGCATGGCAGCCAGGGCTTCCAGACCAGCTTGACCTTCATAACGTTGCCCATCGATATCGTAGATGGTGTTGGTGCCAACAGTAACCGGTAACTTGCCAAAGCGATGATCATCATGATGCAAGCGATGAACAAAAGGATGAATGACTAGCTCAAATTGGCTGTTATCTGTATCAACGTCAAACAAAGGTCCGCGAACACGGTGTATCTTGGGACGCTCTGGGTCAAGATCAGCAATTAGCAAGGGCTGTACAATCAAGGCAGGTATACCCTGACTGTTGAATACCAGTTCATTGGAGGCATCAAGATTGAAGTCCAGCGTCAAATAAGCGGGTACACCCGGCTTAATGACCAGGGAATTCCTGTTCTCCAGATGGACTGACACTTCCAATGTATCTATAGGATTTCCTTCAATATCTGAAAAGTTGTCTACCCTTACGGGTTCATTATTACTGGAGTCGAGCACCCAGATTTCTGCATTTTGATAGTCCAGTTGCATGGTGGCTTTAACATAACGCGCCGAAGGCACGGTAGCCGCAGTCAGGAACTCCGTAAGATCTGCATACTGTGCAAAATCGACTCGGGTATTAATTGGCAATGTTTCCACGACGGCGCCACTCGCAGTGGTTAACGTAAGGGAAAGCACGTCAACGGTATAGGTCGAAAATCCCCCTGGCGCATCCGTTAAACTAATTAATAATTCGCCTGATGATCCATCATCACTCCCTGGATCATTTGAACTGCTACAACCCGCCACTGCTAACAATACCATTAGCAGTGTAACAATGGTCAGTTGCCACCAGCCAGGTACCTGCATGGGAATTAGTTGTTTGATTGTAAATCGCCTATCCATTTTTCACCTCCAAATTCTTATTACTTCAAGTGGTTGCTACTTGCCTGGAATTCCAGTCACCTTGAAAAAGGCGGCCAGGCAGATTGATCTGTTTTCAATGGATTGGTGAAATATGTGGTGGTTTGGTTTACTGCAGAATGAAAAATATTTTTTAGTAATTAATGATAATTGCAAGCATATGATTTACTTCACTAATCTTGAACCTCATGACTAATTAGGCAATAGTTAGTAACTGCGAAAACGCTGTTATTTTATTCAAAAAAAACAACTGCCTGATAATAACAACAACATTATGGTTTCAAGCAATTACCATGTTGTTACAAATACCAGCAACAGGCGAGCATGTTATAGCTACTGCTCACCTGTTACTTAAGCCGACTCAGATTTTCGTTTAGCGAGTTCCGGGTAAGTTCTTCTGCCTCACTTTCTCTACCAGCTCTTTTGAGCAGTTGCGCCAGTTTCATACTGGCTGCATTACGCACTGTTGCATTCGCAGTATTTTTCAAAACATCCTGGTAAAGTGAAATTATCTTTTTCGGATCACGCTGTTTTTTATATAAATCTTCCAGTTGTTGCAACTGAAACAAAACAGCTTTCTCAGGATCATCGGCAATTGAATGCATTGATTCTACAACCTGCAAATAGCGATCCAGCAAATTTAAGCGCATTTGAATTCTTTCAGCTCGATCAATATTAGCACTGCCATCATATGGGGCAGCGATCGTAACAACAGGAAGCAATAACACAGTCATAAAGCTTACTAACAAAACAATTATGGATAAACGAAGGTTTTTCATGTCTATTCCTCTTATTGATACAGATAAAAATACATTTTTTATTACTATTGCATTAGTTTGTTAATCTAATTTCATGTGAAATCCAGTATGGCATCTATCTCAGCTAAATCTGGCATATCCGTAAAATCTGGCGTTGTTGATTCAATGTCTTCTTCTAGCCAAACTGAAATATCAGACAATACTGCGAGATTTGCTATTTCTCCCTCTGCTGTAGATGGCTCTAATAATTGATTCATATTTATCGGCTCCATGACCTGTGTAATTTGCGTTGACTCAACCTCAATCGTCGTTTTTGGCACTGTTGTGTCTTGCTGAGCGATTTGCAATTCCGGTTTAGACTCAATAGTTAATTGCACAACCATTATAGAAAGTACCGCTATTACTCCAATGGATGCCGCCGCTATCAATCTCGGCGAACCCAATATATCAGCTAACACACTTGACCATTCGTGTTTACCGCTCTCATCATTGATGTGCGCGGCCACGCGCTCACTGAAACCTAACGGTGCTTTTGTGCTTTGATACTTATCTACAAGCGACTGTAATTCCGGTATTTGTTCAGTGTCTTTTTCGTCATTCATAATCAGTGATCTCTATATCCATATCTTTAAAGTAGTTGCGTAAGTTATTCAATGCCTTGTGCAGATGCGCTTTTACTGTTCCTTCCCGGCATTTCAATATTGTTGCGGTTTCCTCAACGGACATGCCTTCAAATATTCGAAATAGCACTACATCCTGCTGGCGTTTTGGCAATTGCCGAATAACTTGCCGTATTTGCTGCATATGAATTTGCTGGGAACCGTCTTGCGCATACGAATCTGATGTATCAACTTCATCAAGTTTCCGATCCAGTTTTTTATCACGCACAACACGCCGATTATATTCATTGCAAACATTCTCCAGTGTCCTGTATAGCCAGGTAAAAGGCTCTGCATGAAAGCGAAAGCGTCGCAATCCTTTGTATGCGCGTAAAAATACTTCCTGCGACACATCCACTGCATCATCAGTGGAATATAGTCTGGCACAAGCTAAGCGGTAAACACGGTCCTGATGGCGCTTCACGAATATATCGAAAGCACCCTGGTCCCCCGCCAAAAACTGCTTGATTAACTCTTTATCTGACTTTTCGGCCAACGATATTTCCTTGTTTTTACAGATATTAGTGCAAGTAAAGTCAATTCCGTTTACCGTAAAAGTCAAAAAACGAACATTTTTTACAAAACAAGATCTTTGATCTCATAGAAATCAAATTAATGTGGGAGAAACTCGTTTTCAGGTTTGGCCTGTATTAGCTCAAAGCATTGTGTTGATAAATTAATTAATCTCCAAAGCCAGGAGAAAAATATCAAAGCATCCTTTGTTCTGCCTTACTAAACAATGTAATCACTTCTGGATTAAAAAATAATTCCACAAATTCTTCGTTGGGATCCTGAAACTGCCCTGGCAACCGGGCAATGAATGAATCACCATAAGTCACTTCGCCTACATCGGTGAAATCAAGATCCACTAGTGACTCATGACCGAGGTACTCTACAGCCTTTACCTTTGATTTAATACATACACTACCTTCAAATGACTTGATTTTAAAAGCCTCGGGTCGAATACCAACAAAAACATCTTGCTCAGCATGAAGTATCAGAGATTCAACAGCAAGCCGGTCAGATGGTTTCAATTCAATTTCAGCATCACCCAATTGTAGGGAAAATTTTTCATAACCCAGATCATTAATCCGGGAACGCAAGATATTCATACCTGGACTGCCAATAAATCTAGCCACAAAAATATTCGCTGGATGGTTATACAGCTCCTGGGGTGTTCCTATTTGTTGCAATTCGCCTTTATTAAGAACTGCAATTCGGTCTCCCAGTGTCATAGCTTCCACTTGATCATGTGTTACATACAAAGTCGTTTTCTTAAGCCTTCGTTGGATTCGCGCAATATCAGCGCGAATTTGTGCTCGCAACTTGGCATCCAGATTAGACAAGGGTTCATCGAGCAAAAAAACGCTGGGATCTCGTACCAAAGCGCGCCCCATAGCTACGCGTTGCCGCTGCCCCCCAGATAATTGCGCTGGCTTACGATCCAGTAAATCAGAAAGTCCTAAAAGCGTGGCAATGTTTTCCACCCTGGAGGCAACTTGTTCTTTAGCTGCGTGAGACATTTTTAATGGAAACTCAAGATTACCGCGCACAGTCATGTGCGGATATAAGGCGTAGTTCTGGAACACCATGGCGATATTGCGTTGCTGTGGGGTATTCTGGTTTACAACCTGACCGTCTATAAGAACATCACCTTCATTTGCAGTATCCAAACCCGCCAGGAGACGTAATGCAGTTGACTTTCCACAACCCGAAGCGCCGACCAACACAAGAAGCTCGCCATCTTCAATACGTAAATTAAGATTTTTTAAGGCAACGGTACCATTATCGAACTGTTTGGTAATGTTTTTAAATTCCACACTTGCCACAAGTTACCCTTACCCTAACCTTTAATGCCAGAAGTAGCCACACCTTGCACAAACCAGCGTTGAAATACAATAAAAATGATTAGTACCGGCAATACCATCATTATGCCAAACGCAAAAATATCTCCCCACTGCAATGGTGGCAAGGTATAAAAGGCAGCTATACCCAAAGGTAGTGGACGAACCGCCTCGCTATGTGTGACCATTAATGGCCAGAGAAAAGAGCCCCATTGGGTTAGAAATGTCAGAATTGCTACCGTCGCAAACACCGGTTTGGCATTAGGTGCCACGACACGAAAAAATATTTGCCACGGCCCTGCGCCGTCAATTCGTGCTGCTTCCTCCAACTCTTTGGGTAAACTTAGAAAAAAAGTGTAAAAAAGGTATATAGAGAATGCATTGGCAATAAAAGGAACAATCTGTACAAGATAAGTATCGCGCCAACCTGCTATGGTAACTTCGTAAAACAAAGGAACAGCAATGGCTTCCAAAGGTATAATCATAAGCGCTATTACCAGCAACAATATTTTGTCTCTTCCCGGCCACTGCAGCCGGGAAAGAGCATAACCTGCAAGGGAATTAACTACTAAGCCGCATAAGACAATAGCCGAAGTTATAAATGTAGAGTTGAACAAATAACGTAAAAATGGCACGCGTTCAAACACATCCCGGTAATTGGTCCAGCTGAATTCAGAAGAAAAGTAACCATGCAGGGCTCCAGATTCCATTAATACACGTGCGTCTGGTTTAAAACTGCCAAATACCATCATCCCTACAGGAATAATGAACACCAGCAACAAACCAGCCAGCAACACATAATTCAACGCGATAATGGAAACACGCTTATTTTTCATTCTATTACCCGCTCTTGTCTCAGAACATATCTTTGCAGCAAAGTAAATAACAATACGATTATAAAGAAAACCACGGTCATCGCCGCTGCTTTGGCCACTTGCTGACTACCAAAAGCGGCCGTTACCGCTTCATACATCACTGTTGTCGTCGCATGACTGGGTCCGCCTTGCGTCATAATCTGCACCTGATCAAACAGGCGAAATGCCAGAATTGTCGTCACTAACACCACAAAAATAAGGGCATTACGCAATTGAGGAAGGGTGATATAAAACAACTGCTGACGATTGTTGGCTCCGTCTACTTTCGCTGCTTCATAAAGTTCCTCTGGTATACCCTGCAAGGCAGCCAACAGTATAATCATCTGGAATCCAGCACCTTGCCAGATTGAGGTCAAGGCAATGGCCATTAATGCTAACGTTGGATCATGCAGAAAATCACGCGCCTGCCACGCACCAAAAGTAGTCACCTGCAAAACGCTATTAAGCAATCCCTGTGGCCCTGGCGCATAAACCAGTATCCACACCACGGCAACCAGAGACAAAGGAAACACCACTGGCATGAAAAACACAGTGCGAAATATCGTCATACCGCGTAACGGTTGATTAATTAGCAGTGCCAGCATCAATGCCAGTCCCGTTTGCACTGGCACAACAATAAGCGCAAACAGTGTATTGTTTCGTAAAGCATGCAAAAAAGCTGTATCGGTAAATATTCGTTCATACTGCGTAAAACCCACGTACTCAATGGGTAAAGGTGATCCTAAGCGAAGATTGGTAAAGGAAAGAACAATTGCCAGCACGAACGGCAATAATACAAAGCTTAATAATCCCACCAGTGCCGGGAAGCAAAAAATCCATGCTATACGTGTATCTTGCTTAGCGGGTAAGAAGCTCATTCATTTATCACTTTCTTTGATTATCAAGAAAGGGATATCCCTGGTTATCGCGAAGATCCTGATCGATTTTCTTCGCCGCAAAATCCAGAGCTTCACTCACATTACCACCATTCCGGATTTGTTGAAAAGCGTTCTGGAATTCAGTAGTAATAACGGGATAAGCGGGAGTCTTGGGGCGTGGGACAGAAAAGCCTTCGACTAACTGTACCGCAAATAATCGCAATGCTCCGTTTTCTCCATATAATGGTGATAGCTGCACCGCGCTTTTAGTGCCGGGAACAGCACCATTGGCGTTACTCATTGCTAGCACTTCTCCTGTTTGCAATAAAAAAGTGATGAACTGTGCGGCCAACTCGGGATGTTGACTATTTCTGGTGATTCCCCAATTCCAGGAACCCTGACCAGTACGACTGCCATGACCAAAATCAGGTAGTGGCAGTACTATTAAATCCTGCTGATGCGCTTCTTTGTAACGCGCATACTCCCAGTGCCCCACCCAGGACAGAGCCACTCGCCCGGTAACAAATGCCGCATCATCCAGGTTAGGATCAACATACCCCTTTACTATCCAGTTCTGTAATTGTTCCATTGCCGAAATAGAGGCCTCGCTGTTAATGACATTGTTACTGGCATGATAGTTTTTCCGATCTATCAAATCGCCACCTGCAGATTGTAGTATCGGAGAAAAACCATAAGTAAACCACTCTCCCCTGTAATTGAGTTTCAGGTCTAATACTGCACTGTCCTGATCATGCTTTGCGAGGCGCGACAGAACATCGTTAAACTCTTCGACACTCCAGGCATCGTTGGCAGATTGAGGTATACGAACCTGTATTTTTTCCAGGGCGCTTTTACGCGCATAAAGGCCCAGGCCAGAATCAAAGACA
>NZ_CDLKIE010000345.1:0-13016 GCF_975902315.1 Kaarinaea lacus
ACATCACCGCATATTCATGCTGATATCAGTATTAGAAAAATGATGTCACGTGTATTAGTGGCATTAGTACCTGCCACCATCTGTTACATCTGGTTTTTTGGTTGGGGCTTATTAATCAATATGGGTATTGGTATTGCCACTGCCCTGATTTGTGAGTTTCTGATGTTAAAAGCCCGGCAACGGCCAGTGCATCTTTTTCTGACGGATGGCAGTGTTCTGGTTACCGCTATCTTGCTCGCATTTTGCATTCCGCCATTGGCACCCTGGTGGTTAACGGTACTTGGGGTCAGCTTTTCAGTGATTGTGGCAAAACACCTGTATGGCGGACTGGGTTATAATCCGTTTAATCCCGCCATGGTGGGTTACGTCATGTTACTTATATCTTTTCCCAAGGATATGACAGTGTGGCTGCCACCGTTAACATTGTCACAACTCAATTTCAGCTTTATTGACACTTTGAACGCGGTTTTCCTGGGCGTTTATCCTGGCGGCTTCACACTGGATGCCTTATCTGCCGCAACCCCGCTGGACCTGATCAAAACCCAGTTAAACATTGATGTTACAGTCGGCGAAACAAAAAGTGGCTACGCCATTTTCGGTGACTTTGGCGGTATTGGCTGGGAATGGGTTGGAAACTGGATTTTTCTCGGTGGCGTCTGGCTGATCTATAAAAAAGTCATTAGCTGGCATATACCCGTAGCAGTATTAGGCAGCCTGTTCACAATTGCCCTGATCTTTTATTTAAAAGACGCGGATCACTATGCATCCCCAATGTTTCATGTGTTTAGCGGTGGCGCAATGCTCGGTGCATTCTTTATTGCAACCGATCCGGTTAGCGCAGCCACGACACCCATGGGGCGTATTGTCTATGGCATTGGAGTGGGAATTTTAACCTATGTCATACGCGTATGGGGCGGTTACCCTGATGGTATTGCCTTTGCGGTTTTGCTGATGAATCTTGCCGCACCAACGATTGACTACTACACCCAGCCCCGAGTGTATGGTCACAAAAGGAATGAGCCGTGAAACTGACGCAACATATGCTCACCACGGCTGTCTTGCTGGCAGGTTTTGCTGTCACTGGTACCGGCCTGGTGGCCCTGGCCTATGAAATGACGAAAGATAGAATCGCCCAGGCAGAACGCGAAGCATTGTTACGCAGTTTACATTCGGTGGTACGCCCGGAAGATTATAACAATAAAATGATCAATGATCAGATTACAGTGACATCAGAACAATACCTGGGAAGCAAAGCTCCCTTACCGGTATTCAGAGCGCGCAACGATAACCAACCCTTCGCCGTCATCATCACGGCTGTCGCACCGGATGGTTACAATGGTGATATCAAGCTATTGATTGGGATAAAGCATGATGGAACCATAACAGGTGTAAGGGTAATTGGTCATCGCGAAACGCCGGGGTTAGGCGATGCGATCGAAATACGGCGCAGCGACTGGATATTAACCTTTGATGGTCACAGCATAAATAATCCGGAACAGAAATCCTGGAAAGTAAAACGTGATGACGGTTATTTTGACCAGTTTACCGGCGCAACGATTACGCCTCGTGCAGTGGTAAAAGCAGTAGCAAAAGCATTACAATATTATGAACTGAATAAAGATACTCTGTTTAATCAACCTACTGAAATCGTTACGGCACAGCAACAGGATCAGGACTAAAAACACAATGAGCGATGACAACTACAGGAAAATTGCGCTGGACGGATTGTGGCATAACAATCCGGGGCTGGTACAAATATTAGGCCTGTGTCCGCTGCTCGCGGTTTCAAATACTACGATCAATGCGCTGGGCTTAGGTATTGCGACAACACTGGTATTAACTGGATCCAATGTAACAGTATCCGCCATACGCCATATTGTTCGCCCAGAATTACGCATTCCGGTTTTTGTTATGGTTATTGCCTGCTTTGTGACTATCATTGAGTACTTAACGAAAGCGTATTTTTATGATCTGTTTTTAATTCTTGGTATTTTCCTGCCGCTGATCACTACCAACTGCGCCATCATCGCGCGCGCTGAAGCATACGCTTCAAAAAATTCAATATCCCGCTCATTTGTTGATGGCTTAATGATGGGCATTGGCTTCGCAGCAGTATTGGTCATATTAGGCGGTATGCGTGAAATCATTGGCCAGGGCACCCTGTTTGCCGATGCTCACCTGATGTTTGGTGAAAGCGCTCGCTGGATGACAATAACATTCATTGAAGATTATGAAGGCTACCTGCTTGCCATTCTGCCGCCCGGCGCTTTTATTGGCCTGGGTTTAATGATCGCCTGCAAAAATTATATTGATCGTTACACCAGGCAACGTGTAATGCTGAAAACGCCAAGCTCAGAAACAGACGCTCAACCCGCGACCTGATGTTTAGCATTTAACTGAACAGGTATTCACCAACATAAATACCGCTCACCCTTTATCAGTGAACGGTATCCCACTTACCAGCGTATTGCATCACAACAATGGTGTGACGCAGTACGCGCAAAAAATTTTTCACAGACTTGCTGATGTATTTCACTAAGCGAATACATCTGTTTCGAAAATTTTATTAGTGTTAATTCTTTAAAGTTCTCATCCAATCACACTCCCCCAGTGAATCAGTTCACACTTTTTTATCTTTTCTATTCAAGTAGTTAGGCAGTTTTCCCGCTAATTCTAGTCAAATCACCTGCACCAGGGATTAATGGTCAGGTTTGATGGACAAGCGGTACTTTTTTCAAAACACGAAAATACTTTTATCACTACACTGAACATCACTTAATGCACTATCACATGCGTTTTACATAAGGTAACAAATTATGAGTCACAAATATTTTACTACAGCCGACGGATTCACCCTGATTGAATTGTTAATTGCCATCTCAATCAGCATGATCGTTTTGACGTTTGCTGTTCCCAGTTTTTCATCATTCATTAAGAACGGACGCGTGACAACTTATACCAACACGCTGGTTACCGATGTAAATTATGCACGCCATGAAGCAGTAACACGTGGCGATCCCGTTATTCTGTGCCGCAGCGCTAATCCAACGGCGATCAATCCTTCTTGTGGCGGCAATGCCAACAACTGGTCTTCCGGGTGGCTGGTATTTGTCAACACCGATGCAAATACAACATATGACGCAGGCAGTGACATTTTGCTTCGTGCTACAGCGGAAGTTGAAGGTACTGTAACCGTCAAAACCAACAGCGTATCAAACACCATACTCATTTATAAGACAGATGGCACCATTGATATGGGTGGCGGCACCGCAGTATTCGCCGTCTGCGATGACCGTGGTGCAGGCCATGGCAACCAGTTGCAAGTTAGTCCAACGGGTCGCCCGCGCCTTATTACACCCGTACCTAATACCTGCGCATCGCCAACCGTTTAATTCATCACACAGGGCAACAGGGAAAAAGTTATGAATACTAGGCAAGCTGTACAAACACAATCAGGATTTACCATGCTGGAAGTGTTGGTCGCCATTGTCGTACTGGCGTTTGGATTACTGGGTCTCGCAGGTCTGCAGGCTGATGGTCTACGCAACAACACCAGCGCCTACATGCGTTCCCAGGCAACACTAATGGCATACGATATGCTGGACCGCATGCGCGCCAACATGCAGGGTGTGGAAAATGGTGACTACGACACTTTACTGAGCACCACTCCATCGGATCCAGGGTGTATTTCCATTGGCTGCAGCGTGGCACTGATGTCGGTGCACGACGCCTATGAATGGAGCCAACAACTGGCGCAACTATTACCTTCAGGTCAAGGTCGTGTCACTGGATCCGGCGCTGGCTCGGTTTTTACTATCACTGTGATGTGGGATGACCATCGCACAGGTGCAACGGGCACAAATTGCAGCGGAGATCCAAAAGTAGACCTTACCTGTTTTAACTTAAGTAGCGTTATATGAGAACTATGATGACACATTCAGCCATATCATATCAGAGGGGCATAACCATTGTTGAAGTAATGGTTGCGGTATCACTCAGCCTCATCATCCTGGCCGGCGTTATGCACATCTTTATCAACAACAAACAAACCTACCGAGTCCAGGAAGCATTCGCCCGGCTGCAGGAAAGTGGTCGCTTCGCAATGAATACAATTACAAAGGATCTCAGAATGGCAGGTTATATGGGCTGTGCAAGTTCTATTGCTTCGCCAGCTAACATTGTTGATTTAGATGGTATCGCAGGTGCTGATAATGTTTCGGTATTCAACGGGAACGGATTGGAAGGCTTTGAATATTCTAACCTACCTATAACTTTAAATAGTGTGCTTCAGTTAACTACGAGCACCGTTGTACCCGGTACCGATATTATTCGCATCAAACGAGGCAGCAGTACCGGTATCCACCCTGTTGGACCCATGACCTCATTGAGCGCACAAATAAAACTGCCTCCAGCCCTGGCTGCCGGCGTATTTAGTCGAGACGATATCTTGATGGTCACTGACTGTGAACATGCAGATACGTTTGCCGCATCAAATGTCACCTCAGGTTCTACTCCAGGCCAACCTTTTGTAGAAATAACTCATGACGCTACCAACAACATTGTTACGCCAATGCTTTCTACTATCTACAAGGAAGATGCCGAAGTAATGAAAATGATAAACCATACTTACTACATAAGTAATAACTCCGCTGGTGTACCGTCATTGTTTCGAATGACTATGGGAAATGCTGGAAGCATGACTCCCGAGGAACTAGTAGATGGAATAGAAGATATGCAATTACTCTACGGGGAAGATAGCGATGATGACGGCACACCAAACCGCTACGTAAACTCAACTCTTGTTACAGACTGGAACAACGTTATTAGTATACGTGTTGAGCTTCAGATTCGATCCATTGAGGACAATGTTGCTGCCGAATTAACTGCATATGGCGATCACCGACTTAGAAGAACTTTTACTACATCAATCGCAATTCGAAATCGGGTAACTTGACGAAAAGAACGTATTAATATCCACCGAACATTGGAACGTGAGGAATATTATGAAACACATGCAACACCAGTCTGGCTCAGTTCTTATTATCAGTCTAATTATCATGCTGGTACTAACTATTTTAGGCGTATCAGGCATGAAATCCGCTGTACTCGAAGAAAAGATGGCTGGTAACGTTCGCGACACGCAACTGGCATTTCAGGCAGCAGAAGCCACTTTAAGAGAAGCTGAACAATATATTAATACGAATATTGTGTCTCTAACAGACTTTGATACCGACGGCAGTGATGGATTGTACGACAAGTCACAACAGAGACTATGGGACAACATTAGCTGGAACAGTTCGGACAGTATCGAATATACCAGCTTTAACACCAGTTATGCTGTCAACGCAGCACCGCGTTTCATTATTCAACACCTGGCTTCTCAACAAAACGATGTAGACCAGTTAAACCTGGACAATTACGGACAGGGTACAGGCGCAGGGCGTGTTGAAATGTTTTTAATTACTGCACGCGCAACGGGAAGTTCTGGTAACAATATAGTAATGCTTCAAACCACTTTCGGTAAACGTTTATAAAGACTATTCAATTAGGTGTGACACTTTTGGGGTGTATATGATGGACATTAAACTCAATCCAGCTCTAACCAAACCAGCCTTGCTTGTCAGTTTACTGGCAGCACCTTTATCAGGCACCATGGCTGGTCCGCTAAACCTTTCCAATAATGCATTGGAAGTCGTCAACAATGTCGAACCCAACATTATGATACTGCACGATGATTCAGGCAGTATGGACTGGGGCGTCATGACGAGCGAAGGTGATGAAGGTACGTTTCATCTGGGTGGCAACCTCTACTACTATACACACCCTGATCCCGGCGCACTTGGTAATCCACCTGCCGTAAACGATGATACCTGGGTTGTCCCGACTGAAGAATTCATGAAAGCCCAGGGCTTAGCGGATCCTCAAGGCGGTGTATGGCGCGCATGGAACCACAATTACAATAAAATGTACTATAACCCGGACATACGCTATACACCCTGGAAAGGTGTAAACGCAGGGAACAATACCTTTACTGATGTTAGTGAAACAGCGGCAC
This sequence comes from Kaarinaea lacus, assembly GCF_975902315.1. Classification (NCBI taxonomy): domain Bacteria; kingdom Bacillati; phylum Cyanobacteriota; class Cyanophyceae; order Nostocales; family Nodulariaceae; genus Kaarinaea; species Kaarinaea lacus. Next base: position 6,056 of record NZ_CDLKIE010000345.1, read on the forward strand.
CGTATGACCCCAACAATCCGGCAGCAGGAGCACTTGATCTCACCACTGCCATTTCCTACGGTACAGATTGCGGTCTGCTCGACTGCACATCAAATCCTGCATTAAATATCGGGTTTACGGTAACCGGCTATTATCCAGCCCGCTACTATACGTGGACTGACAGTAATACCACGACACCTGCTAATGCCAATAATGGCGTCGTCGACATGGATGACGATCATACGCTGGTTGAGATCAAATCAACTACCGCGAGTTACACGCGCAGCGCCTATAACGCCAGCACTGGCGTGGGTCGTGACGACTGTACTGACAATGGTAATGGCACTGCCACCTGCTCTTACAACCAGGAAATCCAGAACTTCGCTAACTGGTTCAGTTACTACCGTAAGCGCGACCTGGCAGCAAAAGCATCATTTAGTAAAGTAATCGAACCGATCAATTCAGCGCGCATGGGATACGCCACGATAAACGACAATGCCGCAAATGGAATTCCAGTGGCGTCAATGAATGTATCGCCAACCAGCGGCAACAAAAAGTTATTGCTGGACAAACTGTTTCTCACTGAACCTGATGATGACACGCCATTGCGTGATGCACTGAATAAAACTGGCAAATATTTTGAATGTAATAGTGGTGATATCTTTGGTTCTGCTGGAAGTTCAGCACCGGGAAGTGCTACCTGCCCCATATTGGCAGCTCCAGCGGGAACCTGCCAGGCGAACTACACCATCCTTATAACCGACGGTTACTGGAACGGTCCCACAAGCCCTTCAGTAAATAACACCGACGCCGGAGCCGGTGACTTTGATGGCGGCGCATTTGCCGACGGTTTTTCTAATACCTTAGCCGATGTTGCCATGCACTATTATGAACGCGACCTGCAGCCAACACTAAGTAATGATGTCCCCACATCTGCTCGCGATATTGCCGGTTACTCTGGAAGCACGAACCCGTTTAAAACCATGCACCAGCACATGTCACTTTACACTGTTGGTTTCGGTGTTGACGGTACACTAAGCGCGGGACCATCCAACTTATCTGCACCTTTTGCATGGCCTGACCCAACAGCCGGTTATCCTGAAAAAATTGACGATGTATTGCATGCTGCAGTGAATGGACGCGGTTTGTTTACCAATGCAAACGACCCACAGGCGTTCCAGAATGCCATGAATAATATCCTTACGGATATCAAATCCAATAGCGGTACGGCAACCGCGGTAGCGTTTAACACTCAGGAAGTGGAAGCCGGCACGCTGGTTTTCAGAGCTTCCTTTAACACCAAAACTAATAACGGCAACCTCGTTGCACAGAAGGTTAATGTTAATGGAACCGTGAACAGTGCTATTCACTGGAGCGCCGCAGATGAACTCGACAAAAAGATCGGCACCACTTCCGATAGCCGTGTCATTGTCACCTACAAAGATACAGGATCTGGCACCAGTACCGGCACTCCGTTCACCTGGGCAGGTCTTACCAGCGGCATAAACAGCCAACGGGCATTACTGGATTCTCCACAACCCGCAAGCGTACTCCCCGGAACCAACACGTTTGGTGACGAGCGACTGGCATATCTGCGCGGTCTAAGCGGAGACGAAGGCACCAATTACGCCATTGGGGAGTTTCGTGAACGTTCGCAAACTGCCGGTAAACTGGGCGATATAGTCCACTCCACACCCGTATTTGTCGGCAAGCCGCATTTTATTGGCCGAGATGGCGGGGATTATCCAGGTGACCCCTACTCTGGCTTTGTATCGGCGAATCAAAGCCGTACACAGTTGGTCTACACAGGTGCGAATGATGGAATGCTACATGCCTTTAAGGCTGACACTGGCGAAGAACATTTTTCTTACGTGCCGAACATTGTCATTCAAAATTTATCAAACCTCACGGATCCTAACTACACTCACCAGTACTATGTTGACCTGACGCCCAGTGTCAATGATATCTACATGACACCGGCATCCGGTACCAATACCGGTTCGCTGAGCTGGAACACCGTATTAGTGGGTGGACTCGGCAAAGGTGGCAAAGGCTATTATGCTTTAAACGTTACCGATCCCGACGACCTGGATACAGAAACAGAGGCCGCACAAAACGTCTTGTGGGAATTCACAGAAGCCGATGACGGTGGCGTTGGAAACAGTGACCTCGGTTATTCCTACAGCGAACCTTTGATTGCCATGAGTAACGCTGACTCTGGAGGCAATAAGCGCTGGGTAGCTATTTTTGGTAATGGTTATAACAGCACAAGCGCAAATGGTAATGCACATCTTTATGTGCTCTTCATAGAAGCCGGGCAGGACGGCGTATGGACCGCCAACTCAGATTTCATCAAGATTGATACTGGTTATGGTAAAGGCACAAGCGTTGATGGCACAACCCCCAACGGCATTGGCGGCGTAAGAGGTATTGATAGCGATGGCAACGGAACGGTTGACTATGTCTATGCCGGTGATCTACAGGGAAATCTGTACCGCTTCGACCTGACCAGCACTACAGCCACCTCCTGGGCCAGCGCTCCGGATATCATATTCAAAGCTCGGTATAGTGCGGGTAATTCATTCCCCAGAACTACTGTTCAGCCTATTACCAAACGCCCAATAGTAGTCAAACATCCTTCAGATCCAAGTTATATTGTAATAGCAACCACCGGAAGCTGGATGACCAGTAACGACGCCACCGACTATGGTACACAATCCATTTATGGTATCTGGGATGATCTGTCCGGCACTCCCGAAGTCACTATGAATTCCGCGACGAACCAGCTGGTCGAACAGGCTTTTACCAACCATGCCAGCGCAGAACACGGTTTTACGGTGAGAACCTTAACCAATAATCCCGTCACCTGGAAAAACAATGGACCAGTTTCAGACAAAGTCAAAGGCTGGTATATCGACCTTGATGCGGGATATCCCGGGGAACGTGCCGTTCGTAATCTGCAGCTACGCGGTAATATCGTGTTTGTGAATACGGTAATACCACGCAATACAACACAATGCAGCGTGGGTAGTGGTGGTTTTGAACTGGCCTTTGATCCATTCACGGGCGGTCCCGGCGATAAAACAATTTTTGATCTGAACAATGACCACACGTTCGACAATCGAGATAATGTTGGTGATCTGATTCCACCCATTAATATCGTAACCGGTCTTCGTTTTGACGATGCAACACCCACTGACTCTGCATTCATTGGCAGCCGCCGCATGACACAGGCGGGTGATGAAATTCGCAGTATAGACACCAATACCGGCGGAGATGCCACCACTGGCCGTACTTCATGGCGCGAAATTGAATAATCATCGGGGAGGATATCGATTATGAACAGCAAACTTTTTTCAACTCTTACTATAGGATATGCAGTAGCTATGATTATAAGCACCAACCTGGCGTACGCAGATACAACGACTACAACCTATAAACGGCCAAGTTCGGTCTCTGCCCAGTTGCCAAAGTACTACCCATCTCACTTTCAAGCCTTAGGTGTGCTAACGGAAATACGGGGTCAGAATGACTGGGTCGTCAACGGAAGATCTGTAAAAGTATCGCCCAATTTACTGGTGCATAGCCTGGTCACCAACTTCAGTTCCCGGTATTCCATCAAACAAGGCATGGAACTGGCGTACCGCACGGACAAGGATGGACGGGTCGTCGAAGTTTGGGCGTTACCCAATGGCGCTATTGATCGTAATTAACCATTACAACAAGACTGCCATAACCAAACTATCATAACCACAAAAAAAAATCTGGAAGCAATGTGATGCCACAAAATAAAATGACGACTATCAACAATCGCAATACCAGCCAGGGTTTCACGCTCGTGGAATTACTTATTGTCGTAGTAATAATTTCCTTGCTGGCCATGGTCGCTGTGCCCTCCTACAACGTATCGGTATCCAAAGCCCGACGTGCTGACGCGCAAGCTGGCCTTGCCAATCTTTCGGGTGCAATGGAGCGCTGGTTTACAGATAAAGGTACTTATCAAGGCGCAGCGGGACCAGCCGCCACTCCAACCGACACTGGAGCACCCCGGATTTACCACACTCAAACACCTGTCGATGGCAGCGTAAAATTTTATAACCTGACCATTCATGCTGCCAGCGCGGGATCTTACACCTTACGCGCTACACCGATTGGTGGGCAAGTGGGTGATGGATACCTGGAACTGGCTTCAACCGGCGTGGAGCGTTGGGATAAAAATGATGATGGTGATACCCTCGATACGGATGAAAACCATTGGTAAATATATTAATTCAAATCAGGTAGTTGCTTTTACGCAAAAGGAAAAAAATTTTCGCCGTTGCAACCAGTGACCTAAACGCCTATAGTCATAATCACTACGTAGGTAAAGGTGACTATGATGATCGGTACGACAAATCAAATTGAATTTAATTCCAGTTTAAAAAACCACGGTTTCACACTTATTGAGTTACTAATAGCACTTGCTATCCTCGGTATCCTGGCTGCGATCGTAATACCCTCTTATAACTCACAGGTTCGTACCACCAATCGTAGTTATGCCATCAACGGTTTGATGCAAATTGCCCAGGATCTGGAACATTGTCGCAGTGATACCCTGGCCTATAACAATGCGATTTGTATCGCGCCCTATGCAGCCCCGGTTATCGTCCCACCTCCCCCAAGAACAGGGTTATATTCAATCGCCGTAGCGACTACCGCAACAACATTCACCCTTACCGCCACACCCGTGGGAGGTACTACGCAGGCCAATGATACGACATGTGCCACATTCACATTTACTCAGGCGGGCGTACAAACTGCAGTGGACAACGGCGGGGCTGTCACTACAGCAGCGTGCTGGAAAGGATAACGCAGCGAATATCGGCACTCAGCAATGCCGTTATTATCTTTTCCGACAGCCTAATCCTGTTCTGGAATATAAATTACGTAAGTAGTTTACGGCATATTAGTGGATTAATTGGCCGGTTCATCAATCTCAATGATCAATTTTCTCAAAAAGTAAAATCTAAAAAATAACTTCATATCCTTTTGAATAATATATATAATTAATCATCTACCCTGTTGAACCTGGAGTACCACCTGCTGCCAGGCTGATCAAATTTTATACCATTTATCGGCAAAATGTGCCGTCCGTCACAAAACTGCTTACGTAGCGCACTGGATATATTGCATACTGATTATCCACTTAAGCAGTAACTTAGCAGGTAGCAGTATGAAGCAGTCCGGATTTACCCTTATAGAATTGCTCGTTGTATTGGCCATCGCCGCCATCATCACCACCACCGCAGTACCCAGCTTTCAGGCTTTCATTCAAAACAACCGCATGTCGACCACAGTGCATAGTTTTGTCTCCTCTCTCAACCTTGCGCGAAGTGAAGCCGTTAAACGCGGCGAGCGCGTCACCATGTGTAAGAGTAACAATGCGGATACCTGCTCCAATAGCGGTGACTGGCAACAGGGCTGGATTGTCTTTGTGGATAGCAATGACAATGGTCAACGTGACGCGGCCACCGAAGAGCTGATCCGTGCACACAAAGAGGTAAGCGGCGAAACAACAATTGCCGGCCAGTCAGACGTAGCAAATTACATTTCATACGCAGGTACCGGATTCGCACAGCTCATTACCGGCTCAATGCTGGACTCCACCAATTCAACACTGATTTTCTGCGATACGAGAAAATTTGGCGATCATGCCCGCGCCATCATCATTTCCACCACAGGTAGCGTACGCAGTGCACCTGCTACTGATAGCAGTGTTAGCGCCGCCATTCGCAGCGCCGCCAGTTGCAGTGTGTAAAGAATCCCCGAATCAATCAACGTTTTAAAGGTAGTAAATCAATGAAGCAGTATTCAGTCCCCAGCACGCAATCCGGATTCACCATTATTGAAATGCTCATCGCCGTTCTGGTTATCTCGATCGGCTTATTGGGAATGGCCGGCCTGCAAACCAGCGGCATTCAACAAAGCCATAATTCCTATCTGAAAACCCAGGCATCGATGCTGGCTTATGACATGGCGGATCGCATGCGCTCCAACCTGCAGGGCGTTAACGCCGGTAACTATGATGCTGTCGACAGCATGGACAACCCGGTCACCAGCAAACCCGGTTGCATTAGTGGCAACACTGCATGTTCTTCTACAGAAACAGCAACTTATGACATTTACCAATGGACCAATAAAGACGCTGAAGGCTCCATCGCCAGTTTACTGCCATCTGGCTACGGCATGGTTTCGGAAAACGGGGGGGTGTTTACTATCACGGTACTTTGGGATGAGGCCCGCACCGGTGCTACAGGTACCAATTGCGGTACGGATTACACCGTAGATTTGAAGTGTTTCCGACTGGAGTTCATCCCCTAGGCTGCCGACTTATATAGAAAGGTCCCCGGAAATATCCACGGTAAACAATGATGACGTTACGTATGCAGACAATTCACAAGCAAAATGGTTTGACCCTGGTCGAGATTATGGTTGCCATTACGATCAGCCTTATCTTGCTCGCCGGAGTCGTGAAAATTTTCCAGAGCGCCAAGCAATCCTACAATATCCAGCAGGCGCTTTCCCGAATACAGGAAAATGCCCGGCTCATGACGGACGTAATGATCCGCGACATCACCACCTCGGGTTATCTCGGTTGTCTGGGTTCCACCAACGAGGTTGTCAACACCCTGCAGGATCAAACAACGAATTATGATTTTGCGACGGCTATTGAAGGCAATGAAGGCAACGGCAATCCTGATTCCATCATTATCCGTCGAGTGTCTGAAGCCACGGCCATTCCCGTATCCGAACCAATGGCCAGTTTGCAATCCTCGCTTACCCTGGATGCAAGCCACATGAATTATGACTCATTACAGCAGTGGGATGTTGTGACCGTGAGCGACTGTGCGGGCGCGGCAGTATTCATGATTACCAATGATCCTGATACGGATGGTGTCATTGAACACGCCGCGAACGTTGCAGCAACCGGTGGCGCTAATAC
>NZ_CDLKIE010000346.1:0-16041 GCF_975902315.1 Kaarinaea lacus
CCATTTAAAAAAATTGAAAAAATAGGGACGGTCATCAGTGGCAGGACTAATATTAAATTTGTATTGTTCATAAAATGCGGCTCTATTGTCACTGGTTAGTGCCATAGCGGCTTCATAAAATACCGGCTCCCGAAGTATGTTAAAGCGATTAACCTCCGTGCTATCGATACCAGGATAGTAGGCCAGGTCAAATCCCCGCTGTTCGCAAAATTTCCTGATCACTGCAATATCAGCGGCGTTTATCTCAGACTGTTTAATCAACAAGGTTGCGGTTTGCCAGCTGCGAATTAAGAATAAATGATTTTCGGGATTTGGAGTTGCTCGTTGTTTAAGTACTTCTAAAGCAGTGGCAAACATTTTCAGGTTATCGCGCGGCGGCAGTTTGACCCAACGTGTAATAGCGATAAAGCCATTGGTATTGAGGCGCTGTAAATAGTCTTCAAATGCTTCTACGCTGTAAAGATAACTTTCACTCAAGGCATACAACCCAGCTGACGAGGCGCCAAAGGTATCCAGTAAAGCGATTTGAATGACATCATATTTTTTATGACTACTGGCAACAAATCCTCTCGCTTCTGCGATATGCACATGCACTTCAGGCCGCTGATAAATATGACCGGAATAATCAGCGAATTCATTGGTTAGCAGGCCAACAATTTGTGGATTCAATTCTACAGCATCGATATCCTGTATTTTATACTGCAAGGCCTGGAGTACATCATTACCAGTGCCAGAACCAAGGATGAGGCTGGTGTTAGCATTAATCAGATGATACGCAGCAGCAGATGTTTGCTGATCAAGGTGGGCCAGTTGTTCTGGCTGTGTTATCGCCTTATTAATTACCGTCATGTTATCACCGTCGCTGAATACGGCGAGCTGTGGCGGAGGCTCAGTCGTTGCGTTCAGGCTTAAACCGGGTGCATGCCGTATTGGCACTTTGCTGCTTGCTACCACGTGTACCAGGGCTAATGGGCTCGACTGGGTATTTATGATACTGGTGCCGTCAATACGTAACAGTTGTTGTAATCCTTTATAGGGGGATAGTGACAGTTCCAGCCAGTCATTCGGCAGTAAAAGAGGAATGAACATCGCTGCCACCAGGGCTATAGTGCGTTTGGTCCATGGTAATCTCAGTTCCAGCCATGCAACGACAGATGCTGCGATCGCTATCATAGCAAGGACCTGCAATAAATGGTTAGGCATGAGATAGAACAACAAAACTATTACCAGTGCGCTGCCAATACCGGCGCCAATCATATCTGCCGCGTAGATCCGTGGAATTCGTTCTCCCATTGCCATCATGGTCAGTCCGATCGCGTTGGCAACAAAAAAGAATGGCAGCATCAGTAACAGGTAAATGGCGAATAACCAGGCTAATTGATGTCTGTCCCAGAAAATTTCTTCCGCGTTGAATGGGATTTGTTGTGCAATCAGAAAACTGATTAACAGCGACAGGCCAAACAGGATAATGTTAGTCATGAAACTGACGGCATAGTGCTTTAACAGGCGTTTTGCAAACAAACTCAAAAAGCTGCCGCTGACACCATAACCCAATAATGCCAGGCTGATAATCATGAAAGCGAAATGATGCCATTGTATGATTGCGAACAATCTGGCAAGGAGAACTTCATAGGCAAGTGCAGTGGCTGAGATGAGAGCGATGGAGAAGCGGGGTATATAGTCGCTGTATTGAGTTGTCATTACTACACCCCGATAGCTCTATGAAATTGATAATTAACTTATCTAGTGTTCGCCCGTCAAAGGTACAAAACGAACCGGTAATATTTGTTTTGACGTCACCTTACCGTCAGCATGTTTTTCTACTATTACCAGGTGCTGCACCAGGAATGGGCTGCCTACCGGTATTATCATAAGTCCGCCCGGTTTGAGTTGCTTGATAAGTGGGGGAGGTACATGACTTGCGGCAGCGGTGACAACAATGCCGTCGAACGGTGCAGCTTCTTCCCAGCCATAGTAACCGTCGCCAATTCGAGTGTGAATATTTCGGTAACGCAACTTTTTCAGTCGTTCTGCTGCCTGTTTGCCCAGTGGACTGACGATCTCGATGGTATAAACCTCTTTGACCACTTCAGAAAGAATGGCAGCCTGATAACCGGATCCGGTGCCAATTTCCAATATCCTGTGATCGGGTTCAGGTTTAATAAGGTCTGTCATAATTGCAACGATATATGGTTGCGAAATGGTTTGGCCGTGGCCAATAGGTAAGGGTCGATTTTGATAGGCGTATGATTTTTGCATAAAAGGCACAAATTCATGGCGTGGTACTTTTGCCATGGCGTCCATTACTCGCGGATCAAGGGCTTCTTTATCGAGATAAAGACTGGTTGCCTGTACGTCTGCAATGATTTCTTTCACCAGTGAATGACGTGCTTTGGTGTATTTGTCCTCCGCGCAAAGCATTGTCGGATACGCCGTAAATAATATCATTAAGCCGCTAATTAGATATTTTGCTATTGGCACGTTCATGTGACTCTCAGATGGTCAAGTTTACGTCAGCAGGGCAATAATTCATTTTTTCTTGATATTCTTTAGTTTAAACAAAATTAGTTAAAAACTTCCTTGATACCCATCAATGCTAACTGGTGGCTGGCGAGTTTATGGTAGTAGTTGGGGAAAAGCGTAAAAGGGTAAAAGGCAAGTATTGTGACTGCTATCGCATTCGACATTAAGGATATTGGTCTCGCTGACAAAGGACGCGATCGTGTTGAATGGGCATTAAAAGAAATGCCCGTTATTAGTGAGCTTATGCAAAGGTTTAGCGAACAAAAGCCCCTGTCGGGCATTAAGGTGAGCGGCTGTTTGCACATTACGACCGAAACAGCAAACCTCGCGCGAGTATTAGTGGCAGCAGGCGCTAAACTGGTATTGTGTGCCAGTAATCCGCTAAGTACCCAGGATGATGTGGCGGCAGCTCTTGTGGAACATTATAACGTTCCGGTATTTGCCATTAAGGGCGAAAATACTGAAACTTATTACCAGCACATCAAGGCAGCGCTGGACCATCAGCCACAAATTACCCTGGACGATGGTGCAGATCTGGTGAGTGAAATGCATAAGTCGCGCACCGATTTACTCGTTGATATGATCGGTGGCACCGAGGAAACAACCACCGGCGTAATTCGCTTGCGTGCTATGGCCGATGACAACGCTTTGAAGTTTCCGGTGATCGCTGTGAATGACGCCATGACCAAGCACTAGTTTGATAATCGTTATGGCACTGGTCAAAGCACACTGGACGGGATTATTCGTGCAACCAACATCTTAATCGCCAGTAAAGTTTTTACTGTCGTTGGTTATGGCTGGTGTGGTCGTGGTATCGCGATGCGTGCTAAGGGGCATGGTGCGCAGGTGGTTGTCACGGAGGTCGATCCTTTACGTGCGCTGGAGGCGGCCATGGATGGATTTCGAGTAATGCCAATTGAAGAGGCCGCTAAAATTTCTGATTTTATCGTCACGGCAACGGGCGACAAACATGTGGTGGATAAACAGCACATGGATGTAATGAAGGATGGTTGTGTACTGGCTAACTCTGGACACTTTAATGTTGAAATCAATATACCCGCTTTGGAGTCCCTGGCGACAGAAAAACACCGACGCCGCGACTACGTGGATGAATATCAATTAGCGGATGGTCGAAATATAAGGCTATTGGCTGAGGGGCGGTTAGTAAATTTATCTGCTGCGGAAGGTCATCCTGCCGCGGTGATGGATATGAGTTTTGCCAACCAGGCATTGGTGGTTGCTTTTCTTGCGGAGCATGGACGGCTACTGGAGCACACGGTTCACACAGTGCCGGACCCGATAGACAGGGAAGTTGCACATCTGAAATTACAGTCCATGAATATCAGTATTGATCGATTAACAACAGAGCAACGAGCCTATTTGTCCAGTTGGCAGGAAGGGACCTGATTGTTATGCCAGAAAGTGTCAAAGACCGTGTTGATACCATGATTCGCGAGATTGAAGCCGAAGTGGCATTTACACGGCGATATATCGGCAAAAACAGTCTCGATTCACGTGTTATGGCAGCGATGAAAGCAGTACCGAGACATGAGTTTGTGCCACCAAACCAGCAGTTGCTGGCTTATATCAACGGACCCCTGTCTATCGGTCATGGGCAAACCATTTCACAGCCGTATATAGTTGCGCTCATGACGGATTTAATGAATGTTCATAAAGACAGTGTGGTGTTAGAGATTGGTACCGGGTCTGGCTACCAGGCTGCAATATTATCGCAACTGGTTAAACAGGTTTACACCATGGAAGTAATTCCTGAGTTAAAAGAACTGGCTCAGGTAAAGTTTGATAAGCTCGGTTATAACAACATCGAATGTCGGCTTGGCGATGGTCATGAAGGATGGCCGGAACATGCACCTTACGATGCTATTATCGTTACCGCAGCAGCGGCTGAAATTCCCGAAGCCTTGCTGGATCAATTAAAACCTGATGCAAATCTCGTCATACCTGTTGGTTCGACCTATGGTCCACAGGAGCTGTTGCTGATACGCAAAGATCAACAGGGAAAAATAACCACCCGTGACGTTCTGGCAGTTGCATTCGTGCCACTGGTGAAAACCGGTAGTTTTCATTGATGAAGTGCAAGCATTGATATGACTACATCACGATGGGAGCACTTTGAGCATGAAGCCGATATCGGAGTGAGGGGTTACGGTGACACCCTGGCGGAAGCATTCAAACAGGCGGCATTGGCTTTATCCAGTGTTATCACTGGTCTTGAAAAAATTGACACCACAACATGTCTTATCGTGGAGTGTAAGGCGCCTGACTATGAAGTATTGTTGGTAGACTGGTTGAACGAGTTAGTGTACCAAATGGCGACTCGAAAAATGTTGTTTTCTACTTTTGAGGTTGAGGTGAGTGAATTTCATTTAAAGGCTGAAATCTGTGGGGAAGAAACAAGTCAGGAAAAACACCGGCCAGCCGTAGAAATAAAAGGCGCGACATTTACTGAGCTCAAGGTGTTTCAAAATCAAAATAACCAATGGGTTGCACAATGTATCGTTGATGTATAAAGCAAGCTTTCCAATGTATATAGTAACAGGACATACAGCATGGATCTGAATTTATTTACGAGGCGTGATGAAACGACCTGGGAAATACCCGCTACGGGTAAAATGCGGGTACCCGCCATTATTTATGCCGATCAACCCCTGATTGAAGCCATGGATGAAAAAGTCTATGAACAGGTGACAAATGTTGCCACCTTGCCAGGCATTGTCAATTATTCCTATGCCATGCCGGATGCGCACTGGGGTTACGGGTTTCCCATAGGTGGTGTTGCTGCATTTGATCCTGAGGATGGCGGCGTTGTTTCAGCGGGTGGAGTTGGTTTTGATATTTCCTGCGGTGTTCGTACCTTGCATACCGGATTAAGAGCAGACCAGATTGCATTGGAGAAAGAGGCCCTGGCTGATGAGTTATATCGTACAGTACCTGCAGGGGTAGGGAGTACCGGGCGCATTCACCTGAATCATAAACAGATGAACGATATGCTTAAAGGTGGAGCGCAATGGGCTGTAAAACAGGGTTATGGCCTCGAAGAGGATCTTGAACGGATTGAGGAACATGGTTGTATGGCGGGAGCTGATCCTGGCCAGGTATCAGATAGAGCCATGCACCGACAGCGTAATGAAATGGGTACCCTGGGTTCAGGCAACCATTACCTGGAAGTACAACATGTTGACGAGGTCTATGATGAACATCTGGCCAATATATTTAACGTGCACCAGGGTGATGTGGTGGTCAGTATTCATTGTGGGTCCCGTGGTTTGGGGCATCAAATTGGTACCGAGTTCTTGCGTCAGATGGCAACCAGTGCCCACCAGCATGGTATTACCTTGCCGGACAGGGAGCTTGCCTGCGCACCCATCAAATCAGCCGTAGGCGAGTCTTATTTGGGTGCCATGCGTTCAGCCATTAACTGTGCCCTGGCCAATCGGGAAATTATTACCCACCTGACTCGCGAGGCATTTAGTGTTGTATTTCCTGGCAGTTATCTGAATTTGTTGTATGACGTTTCCCATAACACCTGCAAACTGGAAACGCATGTTGTGGATGGTGAAAAACGTAAGTTGTATGTGCACCGCAAAGGTGCAACTCGGGCCTTTGGTCCTGGTCATCCCGAAATTCCTCAGGCACTCCGTGATGCTGGCCAGCCGGTGTTGATCGGCGGCTCGATGGGAACCTGCTCTTATATCCTGGCAGGAACTACCGAAAGTGAACAACGCGCGTTTAGCTCGGCATGTCACGGTGCAGGCCGTGCCATGAGTCGGCGTAAGGCAACGAAAAAATGGCGAGGATCCAGTATCATCGACGAGTTAGCAAGTCGGGGTATTATTGTTCGAAGTCCTTCATTGCGGGGTGTCGCGGAGGAAGCACCATTGGCCTATAAAGATGTTTCAGCGGTGGTCGACGCGGCAGATCACGCCGGTCTGGCAAGGAAAGTGGCCAGGTTATTGCCAATGGTGTGTGTGAAAGGATAACGAGAAGTATTAAGCCTCAACTAAAATTAAAGGTACAAACATTTCCTGTTCGCTTAACCCCCCGTGTGTTCCTATGTGGTAGAAACGTTTTTCTCCCGGTACGGTGTCCATGATGGTCATATTGCCATTCATCGCCAGGGTGTAGTCACCGACACGATGATGCAGCTGGGGATGGGGTTCGCCCAGGCCAAAGTAATTTTGTTCAATGAGTTGCTTGCTATCCAGTATCTGTAATTGATCTCCAAAGGTGTTGTTCAGGTAGTGCTTGAAATCTTCATGCCGATCAGCCTCAACATAGCAGTATGACATACGTCGTTCACCGGATAATGGCATTGTTAACATATCGTGGAGATCGGCATGGTTTTCCAGTTCGATACAATATTCTGGCCCTGAATCAATGATACCGTGATCCGCAGTTGCAACGACCAGCGTGTTACTTCCTTTAATCGCATCGATAAATTGTGAGAAAGCCTGGTCAATTTCATGAAAGTGTTTTTTAACTTCGGTACTGCCAACACCTTTCTCATGCGCCATGCCGTCGAATAAAGGCCAGTAGGTGTAGATATATTTGTTTTCCTGGCCGCTGCTAATAATGTCCCGTGTATAGTCAAAACACTCCGACAGGGTTTCGTAGGGCTTGATGTGTGCTTTGCCGCGGTGGGCGAGGCTGTAGTCAGAAAAAGCAATAGTATCAGGTGTTACGATATAACAATCCCTGTCAAGCAAATCGAATAGCGGCGTATGGCCATAGAGGGACTGCACATCAATATTCAATTCGCTCAACGGTGCCCCACCAAAGCGAGGCCGGAACGGCAAAACAGTTAAGATGCTGCCCAATTCCTGAAAATAGGTAAACCAGCCGGTTAAGCCATGTTGCTGTGGCGCAAGGCCGGTCATAAATGTGGTGATGGCAGTGGCTGTTGTGGAAGGAAATACCGTCGTCAGTTTGCTGTGCAGGTGATTGTGTAACGCACTCTTTGTGCCGACGTCTGTCAGGTATTGATAGCCCAGTCCGTCAATAACCAGTAGTACAACGTTTCGTGCCTGGTTTAATCGCTGGGTGTCCAGGTCCTTAAGTGGTTGGTGAAGATTTGAGGCCTGTCCCAGTCCCAGCAAAATGGAGGACATAAGATTTACGATGCTGCCGTTTTGATAATCGGGCTGTATCATAGTACAGAGGTCCAGGAATGATTATAATTATGGTCAGGGTGTTTTATTGTGGTACTGATTTCATTTTACGCTTGCTGAAAAAATAGTCCAGACCAGCTTGAGAATAAGCTTAAGTAAAGCAAATTAGCATTTGTTCAGGATGAACTGATCACTGCATGCAAAATATTGAATCCCGATTAGTCCAATGGGTTATTGATAAACGCTGGGCGCTCATTGCTATTAGCGCGCTGTTTGCCTGCGCGACCGCTAGTGGTTTGGCGTTTCTTTCCATCGATAGTGATTTACGTGTCTTTTTCGCAAAAGATGATCCCCGTCTATTAGAACTCGAGGCGCTGGAAAATACTTATACGAAAAGAGAATCAATCATTATCATTGTTGCGCCCAGGCAGGGTGATGTATTTAACAATGATACCCTTTCAGCTGTGCAGTCTCTAACAGAAGCTTCCTGGCAAATCCCCTTTTCCAGTCGCGTTGACTCCATTACCAATTTCCAGCATACCACTGCCTGCGATGACGAACTGGTTGTCGCTAACTTGATTGAAAATCCTGCGAGTTTAGACGAAATTCAACTCAATCATATACGCCAACTTGCGTTGCGCGAATCTCTGTTAGTAAATCGCTTGTTGTCACACGATGCCAGAACAACAGGCGTGGTAACTAATATTATTTTTACTGAGAAGACGCCGGGCGAGGTCGAGCAAGTTGCGAACTATTCACGCCAGCTAATTGCTGAGTTTCGAAAAAAATATCCAGCACTGGATTTTTATCTCACCGGCAGCGTCATGTTCGATATGGCGTTTTCAGAAGTAGGTCAACACGATATGACTTTGCTGGCCCCAATCATGTTTTTTATTCTGGCATTTGTCGTTGGTTTTTCCGTACGCTCATGGGTGGCCACCCTTGCCACGATGTTTGTTGTTTTGCTGTCAATGCTGTCGGCCATGGGAATTGCTGGCTGGTTAGGAATATCTGTCAATCCTGCATCAGCAAATGCGCCGACCATCATATTAACACTGGCTGTGGCGGACAGTGTTCATATCCTGGTAACAATGTATCGCTTAATGCATGCCGGTAAGACTAAGCGTGATGCCTTAAAGGAGTCGTTGACGATCAATTTGCAAGCGGTTTTTCTCACCAGTCTTACCACGGCCATCGGGTTTTTAACCATGAACTTTTCTGATTCTCCGCCGTTTAATGATCTCGGTAATATTGTAGCGATTGGAATTGTGATGGCTTTTCTCTATTCGATATTTTTTCTTCCAGCGCTCATTGCAGTATTACCGGTTAAAGCCAAACGAGCGCCCGTAATTAGCAGTCAAAATTATTTTCAAAGCTTGTCGGATTTTGTTATTAAACATCAGACATCGCTGGTTTGGTCCTTAAGTATTCTTGTAGTCATCGGAGCAGTATTAGCGTCAAAAAACATACTTAACGATAACTGGATTCGTTATTTTAGTGAAAATATTCCAGTCCGCGTAGCTACGGACATATTGGAACACCGTCTAAGTGGTTCAGACTATGTTGAATATTCATTACCGGCCAGCGAACCGGGCGCTATTGCTGAACCGGAATATTTAGCACTTCTTGAAAAGTTCGCCCAGTGGTTGCGCCAACAGCCCGAAGTCGTCCATGTTTATACGGTAGCTGATATCTTCAAGCGCTTGAATAAAAATATGCATGATGATGACGAAACGTATTATCGAATACCTGGAAGCCGGGAATTAGCTGCACAGTATTTGTTATTATATGAAATGTCATTGCCGTTGGGGCTTGATCTCAACAACCAGATTAATGTTGACAAGTCTTCCACGCGTGTTGTTGTGACAGTTAAAAACCTTGGTACACGGGTTTTTCGTAACCTGGATCAACGGGTACAACAATGGTTGCGGGAAAACATGCCAGAGCACATGCACATTAGAGGAAGTGGACTGTCCATCGTTTGGGCCTACTTGTCCGAGCGTAACATTATAAATATGTTAATCGCTGCATTTGCTGCGCTCATCGCCATATCACTGGTTATGCTGGTTTCACTAAAACGCGTAGATTTGGGTATCATCAGCCTGGTGCCTAATTTAACGCCTGCCGTATTAGGGTTTGGACTCTGGGCATTGTTTGTGGGAGAGATTGGACTGGGATTATCTGTGGTTAGCAGTATGACCCTGGGTATCGTAGTGGACGATACGGTACATTTTATAACTAAGTATTTACGTTATCGGAAAGATCAGTATCCGCATCCGGTGGATGCCGTTCGACATACTTTTTTCCTGGTGGGGCCAGCAATGGCGGTTACTACTATCGCGCTGGTAGCAGGATTTTTAGTGCTTACTTTTTCTGATTATAAAATGAGTGCTGATATGGGGTTGCTATCAGCACTCACCGTGTCCATTGCGCTCATTATGGACTTTCTGTTGCTACCTGCTTTGCTGCTAAAATTTACTAACAAATTGCCTAGCTAATCAGCAGTACTTGTTACATACCGCCGAATCTGCTGCCACTGCGACTAGATCCACCAAAACTGCCAAAGCTGTTAAATCGTGAAAAACTGCTGAATCTCGATGAACTACTTGAGCTGGAAGAGCTATTGGAGCTGGAAGAACTACTGGAGCTGCTCGAACTGCTAGAATCATTATCACTGGAAGAATCATCAAAATCGTTTGAACTTGATGAGCTACTAGAATCACTTGAGCTTGACGAACTGCTGGAACTGTTCGAGCTGGATGAACTACTTGAGCTGCTTCCACTCATTGACCCGCCTGATCCTCCCATTCCCATCCCCATGCTCATCGAGCTGCCGCCGCCACTCATACCGCGACCCATCATGCCTGCGTTTGCGGTAGTAGTAAGAAGAAGTATACCTGTACCTAAAATTACGATTGATTTATTCATTTCCATGCCCTCAAAATTATTTAACGATTTATCTGTTTTGTTGGCGGACACTTTAATTAGCGGGGTTTAAGTGAACTTTATGGTTGTCTTAAGGCATGCTTATGAGAAGGGTAGTTATCTTAAGAGAAGCTTATGGCAAAGCAAAATGTGTTTTTATTTTGACCGATTCAAGTAGGGCGGCTGTTCTGAGAACCATCAATGGAGGATTAAAGATTCTGCTTTTAATCACACAATTTATTGATCTTTAACAAACATTCAGCCAGCAATAGCGGCTAACATTTAATCAACAATAAATGAATGGCGGTTAGATTACATGGGCCGTTTCTACTTTTTTTTGCAGATATTTGTTTTGCTGCTCGCGATGTTGGTTTTTACTAACAGCGCAAGCATGGCTTCTGACAACGACAGAGAAATTACTGATGTTCATTTATTTGATGAGACTTTCCTGGATATTAGTTCCAATGCCTTTCGCAAGTCACTGAACCTGGTCTGGTTTGATACCTTAAGTGGATGGCGTATGGGGGGCGGTAGTACCAACGCAGAGCGCCTGTTTCTGGCGACTCATTTAAAAGTCAATCATCAATTATCGGAAAAGTTCTATTTCGGTTTTGACCTGGAGCAGGATGATTTCTATACCGAGAAGCCACTTCAGCCTCTATTGTTGTTTGCCGACGTCTATCCTTTTTCATCCACGGATATTGGTTTTTCTTTTCTGGGGACTGCATCAGTCGACAAAAAGGAATCTGATTTAGGATTTGCGCTAACCTTTGGAAGGCGGCCGAGTAACTATGTACGATTATCGTGGCTATCGACGGATCATTACTTCAATGAGAAAAATGATGAAGATGATTCGTATTATGCAGAATCAGGTAGCACGATCATGTTGCAAAGTTCGTATAATTTAACAAATCATTGGGATCTGCATCTGGATTTGCGAAGAAATACGCCTTCTGACTATGTGTTTGATGATCAAGTCAGTCATTTTGAATATGAGTCCTATAATTATCGAGCAACTATAATTTATCATTTCAACAGGCATCGGTTCGCGGGCATTGATCTGCGAGCTATGAATGATACGCGCGCATTAACGGAACCAACCAGTGATGAAGCACAGGATATAGATTACGCTCTGCTGGATTTGTACTGGGTGAATGGTGTAAATCAGGATTATGAACTGACTGTTGGTTTACGCTATGATAATTTTGAAGAACAGTTTAGAGACCAGCTAAATCAGGCCAATAATTATAATTTTCAATTTTGGACAGCGCAGGTCTATTCATCGTTGTACCACGATTTTACGACGCATCAAGCCTGGGATCTGGGCTTATATGTCGGATGGTCCGAACGAAACAAGGTTTATGTAACTTCCAGTAATCTCGATGATTTGAACGAAGGCGTCGAAGCAAAACTGCGTACTTCCTGGGAGTATCATTCGGCAGATAAAGTGAGCAGTCTACGATTTAGTATCAGTTTTAACCTGGATGATTTGATTGATGATCCGACGGATGGTGGTGGTATCTATTTTCAGTCGCAGTTTTAACATAAGCTATCATTGCTCATATAGCTATCACGCCAGGGAAATCATATAAACAACAGGATAGTAATTAATACATGCCAACACTGCTTGAAGAAAACCCGGAAGTGAAAAGCACGGTGGATGCTGCCGATACTGTGGTGGCGATTGCCAGGCAGCTGGCTAAAGAAAGTCGAAGCCAGCGGGGGGCCTTGAACGAAATTACTATTGATAGTGATATCAGCAAAGATCTGGGTTTTGACAGCCTGGCGCGCGTGGAATTATTTGCCCGCCTGAATAAGCGATTTAGTGTCGACCTGGGTGAAGATATATTTGCCGAAGCGGTGACGTTGCAGGACTTGTTGCCAGTCATTACCAGTGGCCGGGTGAAAATGACCGATGTTGGTAAGTTAAAAGAAAAAATCCAGCCAACGACAGAGCAGGGAATTGTCCCCCCTGAATCCGCGCAGACGCTGGTTGATGTGATTAACTGGTATGTAGAGCGTTATCCGGATCGCGCCGAATTTCAGCTCTATGATGATGAAAAAGACGGAGATATCGTTTCCTATAGCGAGTTATTGACGCAGGCGCAATCCGTCGCTGCGGGATTACAGTCTGCAGGTGTTGGCATTCAGCATCCAGTCGCGATAATGTTGCCCACCGGAAAAGAGTATTTCTACAGTTTCTTTGGTATTTTACTCGCCGGGTGTATCCCGGTTCCCCTTTATCCTCCCGCACGTCCATCACAACTTGAAGATCATGTTCGGCGTCATACCGGCATTCTTAACAATTGCCAGGCGGCGGTTTTGATAACTGTGAAGGAAGCAAAAACTATTGCACGGTTACTAAAGTCACAGGTTGACAGTATCAAACATATCGTTACCGTCGATGAGTTACAGGCAGGTCAACATCAACTCCGCAGCTATAATAACAAGGCAGATGACATTGCATTCATTCAGTATACCTCGGGCAGTACAGGAAATCCTAAAGGTGTTGTGTTAACTCATCAGAATTTACTGGCGAACATTCGTGCTATGGGCCACGCTGTACAAGCCAATAGTCGGGATGTATTCGTCAGCTGGCTTCCCCTGTACCATGATATGGGATTGATCGGCGCCTGGTTGGGTAGCTTGTACTATGGGGCGCGCCTGGTTGTCATGTCACCGATAGCGTTTCTCACCAAACCGCAACGCTGGTTATGGGCGATCCATCGTCATGGCGGAACTTTAGCGGCGTCGCCTAACTTTGGTTATGAATTTTGCGTAAGACGCATCGCCAGTGACGATATCGAGAAACTGGATTTAAGCTCCTGGCGCTGTGCGTTTAATGGCGCCGAGCCCGTTAGTCCGGATACGGTGAGACGATTTTGTGATCGTTTTGCGAATTATGGATTTCGGCGTGAGGCCTATATGTCGGTTTTTGGTCTGGCAGAAAATTCGGTGGGGCTGGCATTTCCACCCCTGAACCGGGGGCCGGTTATCGATCGGATCCAACGCGAAGTCTTTATGCAAACCGGGCAAGCCATACCCGCTGCAACTGATGATCACACGGCTATTGAGTTTGTTGCCTGTGGCAAGGTGCTGATCAATCATCAAATCAGGATAGTCGACAACTCCAATAAAGAAGTATTTAATCGTCACGAAGGGCGTTTGCAATTTCGCGGACCATCAGCGACCAGTGGATATTTCCGTGCACCCGATAAAACCCGTGAGTTGTTTTGTGATGACTGGCTGGATACGGGTGATTTGGCCTATCTTGCCAATGGTGATGTCTATCTAACCGGTCGTACCAAAGACATAATTATTCGCGGCGGACGTAATATCTACCCCCATGAACTTGAAGATGCCGTAGGTAATATAAAAGGTATTCGAACTGGTCGGGTGGCTGTCTTTGGTAGCAAGGATACTGATAGTAAAACTGAAACCCTGGTTGTGTTGGCAGAAACCCGTGAAAAAGATACAAAAGTCCTGGGAGCGTTACGCGCAGACGTAAACGCAATCGTCAATGATCTTGTGGGGCTGCCGCCCGATGATGTTGTGCTGGCCCCTCCGGGTTCAGTATTAAAAACGTCCAGTGGCAAACTTAGACGCGCAGCCAGTAAGTCGCTTTACGAAGAAGGGCGCATCGGTAAGTCACAACAACCGGTCTGGTTGCAGTTAACTCACCTGGCGTTAGCAGGTGCCTCTTCGCAGTTAAAACGATTCGTGCGCAATTCATTGGCAGTGATTTACGGGGTTTATGCCCTAAGCATGTTCTGGGTATTGGCGCCACTGGCATGGACATTAGTGGCGATTATACCAAGTATGAAATGTCGATGGTTTGTAATGCGATCGTCAACGCGAGCCCTTGCGTTTTTAACTGGCGTGCGGCTCTCCAACGAAGGTGGTAAGAACTTGCTGCCACGGCAACAGACCTGTATCTACGTCGCTAATCATGGCAGCTATATGGATGGGCCAATAGTAATAGCAATGGTTCCGCGTTTTTTCAGCTTTATTGCCAAAGCAGAACTGGCAACGCAATTTATCCCCCACCTGTTTCTGAAACGAATCAATAGTCGATTTGTGGAACGCTTTGATATTCAAAAAAGTGTCGCTGATTCGCAGCAGTTGCTGGAAGATTTAAATACCAGGCAATCATTATTCTTTTTTCCTGAAGGTACATTTCATCGTGAAGAGGGGTTATTGCCATTCCATATGGGTGCGTTTGTATTGGCAGCAGAGGCGGGCGTGCCCGTGGTGCCGGTTACCATTAATGGTTCACGAAGAGTATTTCGTGCAGATGACTGGTTACCTCACCGACACCCAATTAAAGTGAGCATAGGTACACCGATAGATCCGGCTGCATGCGAGAATAAAAAAGACAACTGGACGGTTGCTGTATGGTTACGCGACCAGGCGAGAGCACAAATCCTGGAAAAATTACCGGAACCTGACGCCGGTACTCATCAATCGAAGCCAAATGTAATATCATAGGCTCGAAGCCGCTCAACAGAATTAATAAGTAGCAAGCAATCCTGGGCAGGCCAGTTACCTGATTTTTCAACTTTACCGCTGGTTATTATTATGGAAGCGCCAAAATCCCAAGACAAGTTAAATGAAAATATAGCCCTGGTTCGAGATTTGCTGGACAAGCAAAAACTGGTCGAAACCATAGTACACGAACGAGAGACACATAAGAAAGAACTGGTCGAGTCGATTGTGCATCGCCAGCACCTGGTTGAACTTCAAACCAAAGTGGAACGCATGCATACCGGTGATATTGCGCATATTCTTGAAGTGTTACCGCTGGATGACCGCCTTGTTGTCTGGCAGCAAATTCGAGAGCATCGAGGCGGAGACGTATTACTGGAAATATCCGATTCTGTTCGCGAAAGTCTTATTGAAAGTATGTCTCGTGAAGAGTTACTGGAAGTATTGGGGCAAATGGATGGCGATGATCTGGCATACATTGCGGATGACATCCCGGAAGACGTGCTTCAGGTACGTTTGCAGTCACTCACTGCAGAAGATCAGGACTGGTTGCGTGATGCCCGACAATATGAAGAAGACACGGTAGGATTTTTGATGAGTAATGAAATGGTGGTGGTGCGAGATAGCTATACGCTGGACGAGGCATCACGCCAACTGCGTAGTTTGGATGAGCTTCCTATTCATAATGACAAGTTATTTGTAGTAGACCGTCGTGGAATATTAAAGGGTGTATTGACCCTGCAGAATATCTTACTCAATGATCCTGAATTAAGTGTCGCCAAGATAATGGCTACCGATGTCGTCAAGTTTCGTCCCGATGATGATGCCAGTGAAGCGTCAAAGGCTTTTGAGCGATACGATCTTGCTTCTGCGCCGGTAGTGAATGAGCGTGGTAAACTCATTGGTCGTGTAACAGTAGATGTAGTAATGGATTACATTCGCGACGAAAGCACTGAAGATGTGTTAAATATGGCAGGCC
>NZ_CDLKIE010000347.1:0-16999 GCF_975902315.1 Kaarinaea lacus
CTAATGGGACACAGGGTACTGACGTAGCGTAAGCGTATCGCCGCGCTGGGTAAATTCCAGATGTTTCAGGAACGTCATTCCCAGCAATATCTCCATGTCTTTGACATTGGGATTTATGGAAGCACCCACATTGTCCAGTTCTATATGTCCAATGGCAACATTATCCAACACGGTTGCATATCCACGCGCCGGTCCATTTGCCGTTTGAAAATGCACTGTCGGGCCCCTGCTCAATCCCAGCTCATCAGCGATTCGAGATGGGATGGCGATATCTGTTGCACCAGTATCCAACATAAAGGTTACTGGCTTGTTGTTGATGAATCCGGAAGTAACATAATGCCCTCTTCGATTTCGCTCCAATATAACCTCACGTACACCATCCGTAGTAACTACATTTGCAACACTTTGGTTGGGGTTGTACTCATGTTCTGACCATTTGGTGAAAAACATAGTGAACAACCAAAGCACGATTGCCCACATAGCCACAACCATCCAGATTCCCATGCGCCTGGGTTTGTCCTGCTCAAAACGATCGTGGTCAATAGACATGGCAACAATTAGAATATCAAATTATAAAGAGCTTCACTAAAAACGAGTTCGCTTACGCTCAATAATATAGAGTTCCTGATAGCCAAAAAGTGCATTCAAATGATGCAAAAAAGCGTGGCTACCTTTTTCCTCCCATACTAGATCAATCTTATTACTGATCTCTCGGAATTGTTCAACCTGCTCAGTCACATTCTGACTGTCACTCTCATTGCTTTGTTTAAGGTATTCGCCAACGAGATTTAACCATGTTTTACTTACACCCATCGCAAACTCTGGCCAGGCTTTTTGTAGTTCAATGGGCCAGCTGTTATCACTGGTAGTTTCTACCTCAGCCCGCGCGATCCCATTAATATCATAAAAAGACATTCGATCAATATAATTTTCGTTCAGCAATATCTGGACAAGCTCACTTTCTTTTACCTGCTTATAAATCAATTCACCACTGCTACGATTACTATAAAAAATAAAACTGAACTGGTGGCCAGAGGCATCCGCTGCCGCTCGGCGATGGAAGCGCCATAAACTAATTTTCTGTTCATATTGATCCAGAACAGGTTTAATAATTTTGTAGGCTACCAAAGTATCCATATACCAGGCCGGATCTTCATCTTCCTGCATGTTCCGATGAAACCCAATTTGCCACCATCCCAGGTCTGATTCGGCGGCAGCTGCTGAGCTTATTACGGTATGTCTGGCGTTTACCGAACCTTCCAACTTTTGCGTTTGCGGTGAAAACGAAGCACAAGCACTTAACAGTGCACAGAACAGGATCACAAGCAGGCGAAAAAAATTAAATTTGATAACAGGCATCTTATAATGAGAAATAACAGTATTAGGGACAACGAACATTTAAAAATCGCTTCAGGTGTATACTGACGAAATTTTCTCTGTCCCAGGGTTTTCCAGACAACTCATGCTTGTAGCGCAAGGGCACAATATAAGCCCAGGCAATAATGATCTGACTATGGCCGGTTTCCACTACTACTTTACGACGTTCATAGAACCTGTCTTCATATCGGTCCAGCAATTTAAATTGTTTAGGCGTTACACCATGATACAGCACTCCGTCTACTCGCGCCGCCGAATTACGGATAATGCCGGGATAGTTGCGATTAACTAATAAAAAGCGTTCGTAGCCGGGTAATTCTGCGTATTCCCCCACCAGCGTAGTGCCTAACACTTTTTTTACCACCTGGGGAAACTCCAGCGTGCCATAAACAAACAATCGATGCATGATTAAGTTATAGGCGGTTTATACAAAACAATCAATACCTTATAACACCCCTGTCAGCTCTTGAAAAACCAACATCAAACCCAATTTAAATAACAGCAATTGCTCACCCAGAGGATTGCGCTTTTTACACTCTGGCTTGATAGAAATATAAGCCACTACTTCATATTGCTTAACAGGAGAATATGACAATGGTAAATTTTGACTTTTCACCTTTATTTCGCTCATCCATTGGCTTTGACCACATGGTTTCATTACTGGACTCAGCACGCCGTATTGACCAGGGCGCTAATAGTTACCCCCCCTATAATATCGAACGCACCGGGGACGATGCTTACAGAATCTCTATGGCTGTCGCGGGATTTGCTCAATCTGAATTGAATGTAGAAACCAAGGAAAACACGCTAACGATCAGCGCTGTTAAAAACAAGGATGACACTAAGAACTATCTGTATCACGGTATTGCCGAGCGCAATTTTGAACGTCGCTTTCAACTAGCCGACCATGTAAAAGTAACCGACGCAAAACTTGAAAATGGCCTGTTGCACATAGATCTGGTTCGTGAAATTCCGGAAGCCATGAAACCGCGCACCATCCAAATTCAGGCAGAAAAAAGCAAGTTGCTGGAAGGTGAAACAGCTTAAACCTGTTTCAATTAAATGATAACAGCCAGGCATACGGGGCCAGTGATGGCCCCGTATTAGAATCAACCTGGGTAAAAATTATTTTTCTGTCTTTTTAATCAGTAGAACGCCCAAATACAACGCCATTACTATATCAAATCCCACGCAAAACCACGCATACCACTGCGGAACATAGGGCGCGGTTTCGGCAGGATACAAGCCCATATCCCACAACACGTGCAGTAGCCACCCCAATACAATAAACCAGAACGAATACTGGTATCCCAACCAGATTAAGAGTAAAAACAGCAATAAGCCAACGATTTCAATGGTAATATAGAGCTGGTTCTGGCTTGCCAATGCAAATAGTACATAAACTAATGCAGCGAGCAACAACGCAAGTGCGCCAATAGTGAGCCTTGTTCTTTCATTAAACCGCTTTAAGTAAAATAGCAATCCCGCAGCCAGCAAGATACCGGAGACAAGCGCTGAGCTTACAGTAACAACCGGTATTTCACTCAACATAAAGTATTACCCTAAATAAAGAAAAGAATTCTTCTTACTGCTACGCAAAGTCAACCAAAGCCAGACAACACTATAAAGTCGTTTTGTCGAGCGACTTCCACTGCCACAAATATTTACACACAATAGTCCGATAAGGCCGCCAGTTCTCCGCGATATCAGCCATACGTTTTTTCAATACCCTGCCATCGTGCTCCAGGTTGTACAATTTTTTCATTGCCTGTTGAATACCCAGGTCATCGGGGGCAAATACGTCTTTTCGGTCAAAAGCAAACATCAGTAACATTTCCACGGTCCAGCGACCGACACCTTTTATCTGCGTCAGGTGGATAATGAGATCCTCATCCTTCATTTTGTTAAGTTGAGAAAAATTTAGCCCGTCATCCTGCAGCGCAAACGCTGAAACATTTTTTATATAGCCTGCCTTCTGTTGGGACAAACCCGCTTTGCGCAAGGTAACGACTTTTAACCTGCTGATTCTTTCAGGATCTGGATAACGGTTATCGAATAAATCGAGAAAACGGTTGAATATAGTATCTGCTGCCCTGGTTGATAATTGCTGTGCAACAATGGAAGAAAGAAGCGCATGATGTATATCAGTGTTCTTTCGGGGTCGTGGAAACCGGCACGATGAAATAACCGGTAAAAGTCGTTTATCCCTGTTGAGTAAATAATTTTTAATTTGCTGCTGGGTGGGCATTACGATTTAATTATTCTTGATGAATCGTATTTTCTTATGCTTTATAAAGTTTATCGATAGTAGCTAAAAAGATATACCACACGGCGTCTATTCATAATCAGGCTATTTAGTAAAATTCGATACCTGTCCAGATTGTGGTACATGGAAAACTTGATTACAATACACATCTAGAGGCTCAATGCCATTTCGAAACCTAGTTGACATAAATTTTTTACGGTAATTTGCAACACACTGCTTGACGCACCAAAATCACACACTACAATTCCTGTAGTACGATTATCTCCCAATACTGAGTTCAGGGCGTACATAAATTCTTAGTGGATGAGTTGCAGTACTGATTATCAACCACTATGAAATATTCGGTAGTGAAGACACATAGGTAGTCATGAGGAGATAACAATGACACCCATTTATCGTTCGCCAGATCAGGAACAAACGAAGGCGATACAGTCCCTGCTTTTGGATCACCAGATCCAAGCCTCGATCATCGAAAGCAAAAAATCCGATCCGCAGTATAAATCTCCCACAGTAATCTGGTATGAGCTGTGGCTGAAAAATTATTCGGAGCTTAATCGAGCTCGAACGATCATCACTCAACACGAATTTACGGCGTTTAAAAGCCAGATGTCTACTTTCAAAACCTCTGTCGAAACAATTCCAGACTCAGTTCAGCCAGAAAATAATAGCAACGTCGAAAAATTTCCTACAATAGAACAACTGGAAAGGGACGATGATGAAGTACTGGTTGAAGATCGACCAATGCCTGTTGCAAGTAAGCCTAGAGACGACCTGATTCCCATTAACAACAAACGTGTATTTAAACGCCTCGGATTGTTATTGGGATTCACTGAAGAAGAAATAGAAAAAACGGATAATAACAAACTGTATCGTCCGTGGGATGCCGATAGCTTGATGGAGACAGTTAAGAATCTCAAACGTAAATGTAGCTAGTTCGCCAGTATTGCGGGCAGTTTATGACGGACTGCAACTGATCATTTGCTTTGTCTATGTCGCACCGCATTCGCAAGCGTTTCCAATAGCGGCATAGTTTGATCCCAGCTAATACATGCGTCGGTAATACTCTGCCCGTAGGTCAAATCTTTGCCCGCTTCAACATTTTGCCGGCCTTCAATCAGATGGCTTTCTATCATTGCCCCCATGATATCGTTATTACCCGACTCAATTTGTTGCGCCACATCTTCACCCACGCCAATTTGACGCTGGTAGACCTTCTGACTATTAGCGTGGCTGAAATCAATCATGATACGAGGATTCACTTTGGCATCCCGCAGTGCATCTGTGGCAGTTTTCACGCTAGCTGCGTCATAATTTGGCTCTTTACCGCCGCGTAAAATAATATGGCAATCTTCATTGCCTGATGTATTGAATATTGCCGAATGCCCTGCCTTGGTCATCGAGAGAAAGCAATGTGGTCGCATCGCAGCCCGAATGGCATCAATAGCCACTTTAAGGGTTCCATCAGTGCCGTTCTTAAAACCTACTGGACAGGATAAGCCGGAAGCCAGTTCACGGTGCACCTGACTTTCCGTTGTACGAGCCCCAATTGCACCCCAGCTCACCAGATCTGCGACGTATTGTGGCGTAATTAAATCCAGGAATTCCGTACCTGCTGGTACACCCAGGTCATTAATATCAATTAACAACTGGCGTGCCAGTCGCAAACCTTTGTTGATTTCATAGCTATCATCCAGGTTTGGATCATTAATCAAACCTTTCCAGCCAACGGTTGTGCGTGGCTTTTCAAAATAAACCCGCATGACAATTAATAACTCTTTCGCCCACTGCGCTCTGGCCTGTTGAATATGTCGGGCATAATCCATCGCCGCTGCTGGATCATGAATAGAACAGGGGCCCACTACAACCAGCAGTCGATTGTCTTCGCTATGTAACACACGATGAATTTCGGTACGTGATTTCGAGACAGTGTCCGCAGCCGAATCGGTTATTGGACATTCATCGTGTAAAACTTCAGGTGTAATTACCTTGTTTATGGACTGAATGCGTAAATCTTCTGTTGTGCTATGCATTGTTGCTTACCACTTTCAATAATCCGTTTAACTTAGAGTTAATAGTATTTTAAGCATCGTAGCCAAGATTTGGTGCCAACCAACGCTCCATCTCTTCCACGCTCATCCCTTTGCGTTGAGCGTAAGACTCCACCTGGTCCTTGTTAATTTTGCCAACCGCAAAATAACGTGACTCGGGATGTGAAAAATAGAAGCCCGAAACTGAAGCTGCTGGATGCATCGCAAAGCTCTCCGTGAGTGAGATTCCGGTATTTTTTTCCGCATCCAGCAACTGCCACAACAGGGCTTTTTCCGTATGATCCGGACAGGCGGGATAACCCGGCGCGGGACGAATACCCCGGTATTCTTCCCGAATCAGCGCATCATTATCCAATGCTTCCTCTTCATTATACGCCCAGTATTCCTTGCGCACTTTCTCATGCATTAGCTCGGCGAATGCCTCTGCCAGACGATCGGCCAATGCTTTTAGCATGATGGCATTATAATCGTCATGCTGTTGTTCAAAGCGCTTTACGTGCTCGTCGATACCAATTCCGGCTGTTACGGCAAATGCACCGATAGTGTCATTCAAGCCACTCGACCTGGGTGCCACAAAATCTGCCAGGCAATAATTAGGTTTGTTGTCGGCTTTTTCCTGTTGTTGTCGTAGTTGATGCAGGGTTATTAATACCTGCTCGCGATTTTCGCTTGTATACACCTCGATATCATCGTCATTAACACTGTTTGCCGGAAACAAACCGATGACTGCCCTGGCACTTAACCAGTTTTCCTTGATAATTGTATCAAGCATGTTCTGTGCGTCATCGTATATCTTTTGCGCCTCCTGGCCCTTGTCAGGATCACTTAACACCTTGGGATAACTGCCTTTGATCTCCCAGGTATGAAAAAAAGGTGTCCAGTCAATATAGTGCCGAATACTCTGCAACGGATAGTCTTCAATGACCTGTATGCCATATTTGTTAGGAATCGGCGGAACATAGTGTTCCCAATCAAAAGCAAATTTGTTTTCGCGAGACTTTTTGTAACTCAACCAGCTGGTTTTGGCGCGGCGATTGGCATGACTCTCCCGAACGGTGACATATTCCTGCTTGATACTGTCTACAAAGGAATCCTTTAATTCCTCGCTGACCAGGTTTTGCGCCACCCCCACTGCTCGCGATGCATCTTTCACCCACACAACGGGGTGTTGATAATTAGGCTCAATTTTTACCGCAGTATGCGCGCGAGATGTAGTGGCACCACCAATCAATAAAGGTATGGACATTTCCAGGCGCTGCATTTCTTTGGCAACATGCGCCATTTCTTCCAGTGACGGTGTGATCAAGCCGGACAGGCCAATAATATCGACGTTCTCTTTTTGCGCGGTTTCCAGAATCGTATTGGCGGGCACCATCACACCAAGATCTATTACTTCGAAATTATTACATTGCAGGACAACGCCCACGATATTTTTACCTATATCATGCACATCACCTTTAACAGTAGCCATGAGTACTTTACCGTTACTTATTCCACCGCCGGATTTCTCTTCCTCGATAAAGGGTATCAAATGGGCAACCGCTTTTTTCATGACGCGAGCGCTTTTTACCACCTGCGGCAAAAACATTTTACCTTCACCAAACAGGTCGCCCACCACATTCATCCCATTCATGAGCGGACCTTCGATCACCTGGATGGGTCGATCAAACTGTTGTCTCGCTTCTTCGGTATCCTCAACGATATATTGGTCGATACCTTTGACCAATGCATGGGATAGACGCTCCGCAACCGGACTGTCACGCCAGGCCAGGTCTTTTTCCTTGCTTTGCACACTACCATCACCTTTGTATTTATCGGCAATGGACAATAAGCGGTCGGTCGCATCGTCATGGCGATTAAGAATCACATCTTCAACATGTTCACGTAATTCCGCTGGAATCTCTTCATAAACCGCGAGCTGCCCGGCATTAACAATGCCCATATCCATGCCCGCCTTGATCGCGTGGTATAAAAATACCGCATGGATAGCTTCCCGGACCGGATTGTTGCCACGAAATGAAAATGACACATTCGACACGCCACCAGACACTTTGGCATGAGGAAGCGTCTGCTTAATGATGCGGGTAGCCTCAATAAAGTCCACCGCATAATTGTTGTGTTCCTCAATACCAGTAGCGACTGCAAAAATGTTGGGATCAAAAATAATATCTTCCGGCGCAATACCAATTTCTTCGGTCAAAATCTGATAGGAACGGGTACAAATTTCGACTTTGCGCTCAATGGTATCCGCCTGACCCTGTTCGTCAAAGGCCATCACAATAACCGCAGCACCATATTTTCTACACAACCGAGCGTGTTCAACGAATTGTGCTTCACCTTCTTTCAGGCTGATGGAATTTACGACACCCTTGCCTTGAATGCACTTAAGGCCCTTCTCGATAATCGACCACTTGGAGGAATCGATCATCACAGGCACCCGGGAAATGTCCGGATCTGAAGCAACCAGGTTCAAAAATGTCTCCATGGCTTTTTCACCGTCCAGCATGGCTTCATCCATATTGACGTCGATGATTTGTGCGCCATTCTCGACCTGTTCCCGCACCACTTCTAATGCGGTGTCATAATCTTCTTCCAGGATTAATCGCTTGAACTTCGCTGATCCTGTCACATTGGCACGTTCACCAACGTTCACAAACAAAGAATCCTTTCCAATATTCAATGGCTCCAGACCACTGAGCCGGCACCTGGGCTCCAGGATCGGAACATTACGCGGTGCAACATCCGCGACAGCGTGTGCAATGGCTTCAATATGCGCTGGCGTTGTACCGCAGCAACCACCCACAATATTCAGGAAACCACTTTGCGCCCACTCGTGAATCTGGCCGGCCATGGATTCAGGTGATTCATCATATTCACCAAATGCATTGGGTAATCCCGCGTTGGGGTGTGCGCTGATGAAGGTATCCGCAATGGAAGAAAGCTCTTCTACGTACTGCCGTAATTCTCTGGCACCCAGTGCGCAATTCAATCCGAAACTTATGGGTTTAGCATGACGTAAGGAATTCCAGAAGGCTTCAGTAACCTGACCAGATAATGTTCGCCCACTGGCATCGGTAATTGTCCCCGAAATCATGACAGGCAAACGCTTATTGTGACTTTCAAAGTAAGACTCAATGGCAAAGATGGCTGCTTTGGCGTTAAGCGTATCGAATATGGTTTCGACTAGCAGTAGATCAGCACCACCTTCCACGAGGCCATGGATTGCCTCGTCATAAGATCTCACCAGCGTATCGAAGTTAATATTTCGGTAACCCGGATTATTAACATCCGGCGAAATACTGGCAGTACGATTGGTAGGACCTAACACTCCCGCGACAAAACGCGGTTTGCCGGATTGTTGTGCCACTTCGTCCGCTGCTTCCCGGGCAATACGTGCTGATTGAAAGTTCAGGTCATACACGATGTGCTCTAACGCGTAGTCTGCCTGAGCCACAGAAGTCGCATTAAAGGTGTTGGTTTCAAGAATATCCGCACCCGCATTAAGGTAGGCCGTATGAATTTCTTTAATAATCTGCGGCTGGGTCAGAGACAACAAATCATTATTGCCCTTTAAGTCGGATGGGTGATCTTTAAATTGCTCACCACGATAGTCCTGCTCTTCCAGCTTATAGCCCTGGATCATGGTACCCATGGCACCATCCAGTATTAAAATACGTTGTTTAAGCAGGTTTTCTATACTATTCATTCCAGATCCTTCACTGGCCCGTTAAAATTCCTGGCAATATCAATGGGCGACGTCGAAAAGCCGGCTATTCTACCACGTAAACAAAAAACTGGCTTTTTTTTAGACCAACAGCAGTTGCTTGGCAGGAAATCCAGGTTAAATGCTTTAAAATCAATATATTATAGAGGAATGCGACCAACAGGGTCGCGTGTTCAGAAGCGGTTATTGACTAACACTGCTCCCAGGGTAATCCGTGAAAGCGCCACCCACCCGTGCTACTACGATGATGCTTGTCATCCAGTGCACCTTCAAATCCTTCTTCGACATTGTAGACTTCAGGAAATCCTGCTTCGACTAACAACTCGCCAGCTTCATGGGACCGTTTGCCGGACCTGCAAATTAATACCACTGGAGCACAACCATCCACGCCACAGGTCAACCCGCCCAACATCACCTGCCGGACCTGCGTAACGAAGTTGGGATTAACGATCCAGTCCGGTTCGTCAATCCACGGTATATGAATAGCGCCAACCGGATGGCCAACAAATAAAAACTCCATCCCGGATCGCACATCAATCAAGGTGGCACTCGGTTCTTTGTGGACCAGCTCGTAGGCTTCTTTCGGTGACAGTCCTATCACTTTACTTTCATTTTCCGGCATTTTCCTGGTTCCCTTTTCTTTACCATACAGTTCTCAAACAGTTAGCGCGATTAAAGCAGCGCCACCCGGGTCCGATTTATTAACTGGTAACCGTTAAACGGGGATCAGTTAGTCTTATAATATGCTGTTCCCATGACATACGGCATTCCGGAGTTGATAATTATCTAAAACCGTTATAATTATATTCGTGTATTGTAATTCAGTACTAAAAATTAGCAATCTACATTCTATACACGATACACTGATTGCCAGCGCTCAACTTTCAATCAGCTCTCTTTGAATTGAGTATTGTACAGACCTTCAACACAGTATATTAGTTTAGAAACATGGCAGATCCTATTCCAGTTGTTCCCATAAAACCACCCAAGGCCCTGTTACGTCCCATTGGCAGAGCCATCGCTGACTACAACATGATAAAAGCCGGTGACAAGGTACTAGTTGCCGTATCCGGGGGTAAAGATTCCCTGACCATGCTGCACGTGCTTTTGCACTTAAAACGCAATGCGCCAGTCAATTTTGAGGTTGGGGCCATCACAGTGGATCCGCAAATCGAGGGCTATGATCCTTCGCACCTTAAAGAATATATGCACTCGTTAGGTGTGAAATTTTTTTACCAGTCACAACCCATCATGCAACGAGCAGTGGAGCATATGGGAAAGGTCTCTTATTGTTCTTTTTGCTCCCGAATGAAGCGCGGAATCATGTACGCCACGGCACGCCGCGAAGGTTACAACGTGCTTGCTCTCGGCCAACACCTGGATGACCTGGCCGAAAGCTTTTTGATGTCTGCATTCCATGGCGGACAATTGCGAACCATGAAAGCTCATTACGTCAATGATGAAGGTGACTTACGGGTAATTCGACCGTTAATTTATGCGCGCGAACGCCAAACAGCCGCTTATGCAACGGAATGCGGCCTGCCAATTGTCGCTGATAGCTGCCCATCATGCTTTCAAATGCCGACACAACGCCTGCATATGAAGGAACTGTTAGCGGAAGAAGAAAAGAAAAACCGAAACCTGTTTAAAAATTTACTCACCACCATGAGACCATTGTTAAATCAGGATTACTATGTGCGTGCTTCTGACGTTGAAATGAAATAACGGCTTTCCCTGCTTCCTTTCATAATCCTTTCTGTATAAACAGAGTAATTTCGTTATAATGGCTGCTATTCTGGCACAACCCATTAGCTACAACGATTTCTAATTAAACTGATATACCTGAACGCTAGTATTTAACTGTCATGCAGGCCACGCTCGTTAAATTTTTCATTCAGCTGCTAGCGTTGCTGCCGTTTCGTATCACCTATTTATTAGGATCGATGTTGGGTTATCTGGTTTACCTTATCCCTAACTCACTACAAAGACCTGCAAAAATCAATATTGATCTTTGTTTTCCGGAACTGACAGAAAAACAGCGAGCACGCATCTACAAAGATAGCTTTATTGAACTGGGACGCGTCGCCGCCGAAACAGGTGCGCTATTACTGTGGAACAAGAACCGCACTTTTAACCTGGTAAAGAAGGTCAGTGGCGTCGAGTTATTTGATGCGGCTTTTGACCGGGGAAAAGGCGTTATTATTGCAGCACCACATCACGGCGCATGGGAAATGATAGGTTTATTTTGCTCCAGTAAATTTACCATCACTTCACTTTACCGGCCATTGCGCATCAGTAAACTGGATCCCATCGTCAAGCAGGCACGCGAAAGATTCGGCGCCACATTAGTACCAACCAACGCCAGTGGCGTTCGGGCGTTATACAAGGCGTTGGAAAATAATCAACTGGCCGGAATACTGCCTGATCAGGATCCTGGAAACGAAGGTAGTGTTTTTGCACCCTTTTTTGGTATCCCTGCAAGCACAATGACCTTGTTACCCAGGTTAGCCGGTAAAAGCGGTGCGACTGTTATTTTTGGCTACGCGGAGCGATTACCCAGGGGTGCTGGATATCATCTTCATTTTTTACCGGCACCAGGCCCTATTCAGGGGAAAGACTTTGTTGAATCGGCCACACTAATAAACAAAGGCGTTGAGAACTGCATCAGGCAATCGCCTGCGCAATATCAATGGTCTTACCGGCGCTTTAAAACCCGACCGGAAGGAGAACCCGGATTCTATTAAACTAAGCTATCATCCATCACGCTTATTGCTTGCTCGCCTGATAGTTCTCAATAATATTTTCGATACGCTTTTTATTAACCCCCATGTCACCATGCCCTACACGAGAAGCACTGCGCAAATGGATCAATCCCTGTTGCTCATCCAGCCTGGCTTCGAAATCATCCACAAAGCGAAACACCGGTGTCCTGTAGGTTGCCCATAAATACATACCATCATCTGTTTCGATTTCGCCACCCGTTGCAATAACAACACGCTTCAGTGCCTCCCACGCAGTAGCTGCTTCAAGGCCCTGGATATTAATGGGCTCAGCATTTTTATTGTCAAACGCTTCAGTACAAATACAGTTAGGTGTTGCTTTACAGGCTTGTAGTTTTCCTTTGAATAAGCCATGACTACCGCCGTACTGAGACATGACTGACATGGCAATCAGTACGACAACAACGAACGCAGCGAGTGAAGCGAGTGTTACCATGGTCCCCTTGATTATCTTTTTCATTACTCGATCATTTGGTTTGTGTTGTTAAAAAAATAGAACTGATATTGAATACCAGCGTTAACGAGAGCTCGAAAGTATAACGCCATTCTGACCGAGGTGGCTGATAAACTGTGCTTATGAATATAAATCCATGGGACCTGATTTGCATCAATTTTATAAATGTGACCCCGTTCACGTATCCTTAAGAGGCATTCTGTTTGTACGATATATTTCATATATCGTAACAATCGATTTAAGGTGGAATAGTGAATACTGAGAAGCGAATGGGTATGCCTCCAATTCCCTCGGATTACGAAAATTTACTTTCGGCATCGCAAATGGTGGCACTACGGAGCATTGAAGGCTATGGCTGGTCTTTACACTTTATTCGCCGCGAAGGCCTGGAAACGCCCATAGCGGTCATCAAAGGTGCGGATGGAGTGGCAATTGGTATGATTGACGAAGAAGGCAATCTGAACATGAATCCAAGTATCAATATCCGAGACTGAATGCTGCGATACCGGGTCATTCACTCCAGGATTTGGGGATAATCACTCGTTTTTCGAAATTCCAGGTGGTTTTATAAAATGATTCGATAGAGTCTTTGACAATCTGCCGCTTGAAGGCATAGTCGATTTTTAGCCATCTTTGCGCAAGACCCTTGGCAACACCGGCTTCCTTTAACGACTCTCTCAATATCTCGTGCCGTATATCGTACAATTCCTGGGTAATATACATTTGTCGGTGAGACATCCTGGGTTGTTTTCCCCAGTAATCGACGTTTCCCCCCATTTTTTCCGCCATAAAACTGGTCTGCCGACTTTCAATCGCTTCCTGATCATGCCCCTCAAAAAACAGCTTTAGCCACGGATGTGCATATACTTTGTCGTAAAATATTTTATGCACTTTCTGCAATGTCGCCAAACCACCGACTTCATCAAACAAACTTAATTTTTCAACCACTTCCATTGCTTCTCACCAAAGGTCACGCTAACTGAACAGGAAACACAGCAATAACTAAGAATATTCAACCAAACCAAAATGGTATTGGATAATAATCATTGTACGATTTTTGGAAATTTAAGCGATGAGAAAATGTGGATTACTAGAGCGAGATCAAAAACTGGATCAGTTTAGATTATCTTCCTTGAAATAGAGTTCTACGAAAAATTCTCCGGAATCAGTTTCAAACGGCAAGATAATCGTGGACGCGTTGTTATTGTGAATAATATGCTTTTCATCGTCTACAATCACCGATGGAAAAGTTAGCTCAAAATCATACCCCTGTTCCTGCAGTTTAGCCTTTGCACCACCCGCCATCATGTTTGCAATTTCACCTACCAGATCACGTACCATTTCATCGATGGTATTAGTTTCCATGCGCAGCATACGCCGGGCAATTTCCAGAGCCACAGGCTTGGTGAAACTGATAGCCAATGAACCAGTTTTTTGTTTGCTAACCAGATCAATTATACCGGTTACATCTCCTGGAATTTTTTTATTGGTCTTGACGGAAGGTTTGCCCGACGCTGGCTCCATATCCGCCATCGTCGCCAATACATTGATGATTGATTCCTGAATCGAATTGATAAATTGTTCTTTCATTTAACTTGCCCCAACGGGAATTGGATATCATCCAGAACTCTGACGAAGTACTGCCAGAAATCGACCTTCCAGGTTTCAGAACACCCAATAAACCAATCAATAACATGCGAGTGGCTAAGCTTTAAAAAATTCTCAGGTAGCGATTTAGCCATCCATTCCTTACTAGAAATTATTATCAGCACTTATTGTAAAAAACTTGAATGCATTCACACAGTTTTTCAATAATTTGGCAGCTTATCTTCCCATATAAGCGTTAGGGGTTTTTAATCACCAAACGGGAAATAAAAAAGGCGGACCACGGCCCGCCTTTTTGTTCAGTTATTCAAATCAGCACTAACGCATAGCAACGCTGGTGCCATACTCCTGCCTGATTTGGGCCAACATGGCCTGTGCTTGCAGCAATCCCTGAGTGGCGGCTTTTTCCAGCCAATAAGTAGCTTCCGCAATATTTTGTTCTACACTGGTTCCTTCCACCAGCAGTCGACCAACATTGTATTGAGCCAGTGCATAACCTTGCAATGCCGCCTTCTTATACCAGGAAACTGCTGCGTCGATATTGAACTTAACACCCCTGGCATTCTCATACATTACCGCCAATGAATTTTGCGCGACAGGATCGCCCTTCTGAGCGTGAACATCGTATTCTGATGCAGCAATTCGATACAGATGCTGTGCATATTTTTCATTCCGCTCCACGACCTCACCGACTTCGTAAAATCGCGCCAGTTTTTCCATGGCAATGTGATGCCCTTGTTGTGCTGATTTTTTGTACCAGTGCACTGCCTGCGCGAGATTACGCTTTGTACCCTTACCATGGTGGTAGCGTTCAGCCAGTGTAAATTGCATATGCGCTACACCGTCGAGCGCCGCCTGCTTGTTCCACTTGAATGCCTGGTGCTCATTTGCACTGGTGCCTTTGCCTTCTTTGTACATGCGCAGCAACATATGCGATGCCCCACTGTTACCATGCGCTGCGGCTGATTCGAAATG
This sequence comes from Kaarinaea lacus, assembly GCF_975902315.1. Taxonomy (NCBI): domain Bacteria; kingdom Bacillati; phylum Cyanobacteriota; class Cyanophyceae; order Nostocales; family Nodulariaceae; genus Kaarinaea; species Kaarinaea lacus. Next base: position 15,230 of record NZ_CDLKIE010000347.1, read on the forward strand.
TTTAGCAGCGCTCTGGTAGTCACCCTGCACAAATGCCATTAAACCATCGTCATAGCTATCTGCCATCGCGTTGAAAGACGCAACACTCAATACTGTTGCTGTACATAACTTTCTTATAAATGAATGAGCGATCGACATAAAACCAGGTCTCCTACTTTATTAATCGTTTGCGTTCCGGCCGTGTAGCCATAGATATTGCTTAAGGATTGAACGTCCAGGCTGGTTATTTCTTGATATGTTGAGGTGGTGGTCACAAATAAAATGCGAACAAAGTCACAATATTTCTCCTTTCGTGCCGATATATGGTAAACAGCTTTGGATATAATCAAAAAATAGTCGAATTTATCTTTTTAAATCAATTTGTTACAAGTTTTTTGAAATATTATTGGAATATATTGAAATCGTAGACTAAGATAAAGATCAGTAATCATTGAATAAGATAAGAGCTTATGAAACTACAGCAACTAAGATATATATGCGAAGTGGCCCGCCGAGGGCTTAACGTCTCCAGCGCGGCTGAACGCCTGCACACCGCCCAGTCCGGTATCAGCACCCAAATCCGCTTGCTGGAAGAAGAACTCAGCGTGCAAATTTTTGAACGCCACGGAAAGCGACTGGTCAGCATTACTCCTGCTGGTCGCACTATCATTGAAATGGCTGAACGAATTCTCTGTGAAGCGGAAAATATTCAGCAAGTCAGCGAACAACTCAATGACCAAAGCAAAGGCACGCTATCTATCGCGACCATACACGCGTATGCGAATTACAGTTTGCCTCCGCTGATTAAAAAGTTTTCCAGCCAGTATCCCGGCATCCAGCTACGTATCCACCAGGGTGATCCCGACCAGCTGGTCGACATGGTGTTGTCTCGCACCGCCGATCTCGCAATTACCACCTCGCCGGAAAATGTGCCCGACGAATTGATCATGTTGCCTTATCGTACCTGGAAACTGGCGGCAATCACTCTGGCAAATCACCCACTGCAGGATATTAATCCTTTAACGCTGGAATCACTGGCGGCCTATCCACTGGTCACTTATGATTATGCTTTTGCCAGCCGTTCTTCCATCAACAGTGCCTTTGATGAAAAAGGTTTAATGACCAATATTGCATTAACCGCACACGATTCAGATATCATCAAGACTTATGTGAAACTGGGTCTCGGTGTTGGCCTGGTAGCAAAAAGTTCTATCGACGAGGAAAAAGACGGCGACTTGCGTGTCATCGACGCCAGTCATTTATTTGAGTCAGGTACAACGTATATTTGCCTGCATCGTGGCAAACATATGCGTGATTATGTGTATACTCTGATCAATTATCTGGCGCCGGATATCACTCGCGAAGTGATAGAAAAAGCCATTCATGGTGATGAGGAAAAAAGCGCTTAGCCTTTACAATAAGTAACTTTTACAATAATTGTATCTGAGATTTTCCAAACCCTTTTAACGGTGGCGTAATGTATTCACCTGTTGCGCCACCAGTAAAGCTTCGTTACGAAAACCCTGTTTTACATTACCTACCAAAGCCTCTTCACGGTATACGAGTATACGCAAACTCGAAAACAACGCTAAAAGCTCATTTGGCTTAAGGAGAAATTTCGGATTACCGGGACCCGTGTCGGTCACTTTTTCCTGGGTAAAAGTTTGATAAAACAGCAATCCACCCGGTTTTAACGCCGCTATCAAATCACTAATAATTGCTCTGTCCAGGTAACGTGATACTACAATGACATCAAAGCTTTGAGCGGTGGGAGGAGTTGTGACTACGTCA